>CALCZO010000079.1 GCA_937903315.1 uncultured Alphaproteobacteria bacterium | reverse complement strand
TTGAAGGCGATTTTCTGGTTGTCAATTCCAATTAGAAAGAATCCTTGCCTCGCACTCTAAGTAGGCGGAGCCTGATGTAAGTTACTGCCCAAAGGCAGTTTGTTCCATCCAATTGTGATGCTCAGAAATTCTGATATGGTGGAATTCTCCCACATGGAGGGTAGAATGTCGCTCAACATCAAGAACCCTGTTGCACATCAGCTTGCAGCCAAAGTCGCGACCCTTGCCGGAGAGAGCCTGACGGAAGCGGTGACGACGGCTTTGCGCGAGCGCCTCGTGCGGCTTGAATCCGTGGACGACGAGGCCGCAGCCCTGCTGGCAATCGGGCAGGATTGTGCGCGCCGGCTGCCTGAAGCCATTCGCACGCTGGACCATGGTGCGGCGCTCTATGACGAGCGGGGCTTGCCGCGATGATTTTCGACACATCAGCCCTGATCGCCGTTTTGCGCAACGAGGAGGATGCACCGCGCTTTGCGCGCCTACTCGCCACACGCGGACAGCCCAAGCGCCTGTCGTCTGCAAACTGGCTGGAGGCGGCTGTCGTGATTGATGGCGCACGGGACGCTATCGCCAGCCGCCGCTTCGATGATCTGGTGGCCCGTGCAGATCTGGTCGTCGAGCCGGTGACACCGGAACAGGCGACGATCGCCCGCGCTGCCTATCGTGATTTTGGCAAGGGCAGCGGGCACCCCGCAGGACTCAATTTTGGTGACTGCTTTGCCTATGCGCTCGCCAAGTCCTTCGACGAACCTCTGGTGTTCAAAGGCGATGATTTCGGTGAAACTGATGTGAGGACCGCCAACGCCGATGTCTGACGAAGGCGGTGGCGGATTGGGTATTCCGTGCGTGCGACTGTACCACAAAAGCCAGCCGACAGGTCCACAAATTGGGTCCACAGGGCCAATTCGCCAAATTTCGGGGATTGCTAAGCCTTAGATATTGAATTACTTTTCGGAATTGAGGGTGCGGAAGGTCGGAATCCAGGTCCTCCAGTCCTCTACTTTTACCTTCCAGACCGGTCAGATCGCTCGATGGGCGATTGATCCATCGTGTTCGCCAGCGTGCGGGCAGTGGGAACTCGCTGCCCTACGGGTGGCCTAATCAATCCTGCTATTGTCATCGTTTTCTAATCCATCTCGCTGAATGGTTGCACGGTTGCCTTTTTTGACGGTTCCTCAACGTTTAAAATACGCACTTTTCGGGTTTTTCTGAACTTTACAATTCCTTTTTCTTCGATCGTTGGTGCTTCACCCTGAACCGCATACCCATGCCACGCGGTCACAGAGGCCGAATCCGGTGCGACACTCAAAGTAGTGCCCCTCCTTGTGGTCGCGATTACGGCTCCCCACATAAGTATTGATCCAGCACCGCTCTCGATACCCGTGCTGTGCGTTGATGCTTGTGAAGCACCGCAACCCCGTGCAGCAAACCGGAGGACGCACCATGTCATCAGCACAAACCAGCGGAACTGGCGCAATGACCGTGCTTGAGGACGAAAAAGTCAGAAAGAACGAGATTCTCAGCAATCGCCAGAAGGCACATAGGCTGTCCTGACAAAGTCTCGACGGCAAAGGTGTTCAGGTGGACGAATACAAGGACATTCCGGCCAATCGCCGCCCGGCTGTCGACGATGGTCCGCAACCCGATATCAAGGCAACAGTCGAGGGTTAGACAGAGCCGTCATCCAAGGCCGATGCTGCTGTGCCGACCGATGCCTCCGGGCCGGTTGACAGGCCCGGGTTCGACCTTGGTGGGGCCACCGGAAAAACCAATGCCGGCAAAGGTCTGGGGCTTGCCGTCGATGCGATGGAAAACCGCAAAGGATGGCGTTTGCGAAGCTAGCGCCTTCGTCAGACCATTTGACGACGCTTGAAAACGTCATCACGGCCGCGCCATGAATGCAATCCGTGCGCGGCTAGCGGGCTGGAATGAGCCGAGATCGCCCAGCCAACTTCTCTTCATCGGAATTTCTGAGTCGCTGCGATTTTCCGGTTGTTCCGCGCAGCAATCATGGCCCGGTCGATCATCGCGGTCTTTGTCGCCCGGCCGTTCGCCGGTATCGTCAGGACGGGGCCGGCCGCATCGGTCCAGTGGCGGAGAACGGGCATGATGAGCGAACCCAAGGGACCGCTGCACGCGCGTGGGCGCATTGCCCAATGGGTTCATGGCGCGCGGCTCTATTCCCTGACAATCACGGTTGCGCCGATCCTTGTCGGCGTCGGCCTTGTGCTGGGCACGACGGGAGCGGTTGCGACCGGGCCGGTCGTCGCGGCGACGGTGTCGGCACTGTCGATCCAGATCGCGACCAATCTCGCCAACGACGCCGCCGACGGAGCCAGCGGGCTTGATGCGCCCGATCGGATCGGCCCGGCGCGGCTGACCGGATCAGGCGCGTTGTCGCCGGGCACGGTCAGGGCGGGCGCGCTGGTGATGACGGCGCTGGCTGCCGTGTCGGGTCTTGTTGCCGTCTGGTCCGGCGGCTGGCCGATCCTCGCAATCGGGATCGCGTCGATCCTTGCCGGCTGGGCCTATTCGTTCGGGCCGCGCCCGATTTCCGGTTCGCCCTTCGGCGAGGTCTGCGTCGTCGTCTTCTTCGGCGTTCTTGCCGTGTCCGGCACGGCGTGGCTCGCGGGCGGTGTTTTCGGCGTCCTGCCGGTTCTGCTGGGTGTGGCGATCGGCCTGCCTGCGGCCGCAGTGCTGACGGTCAACAACCATCGCGACCGCGTGCAGGACCAGCGGGGCGGGCGGCGGACGCTGGCGATCTGTCTCGGGCCGCGCCGCACGACCTGGCTGTATGGCGCGCAGATGACCGGCGCGAGTCTGATTGCTGCGATGAGCGTGGCACCGATGACGCCGGTCGGTGCGGCGCTCCTCGCGCTCAGCGGGGTTTGCGGTGGCTGGATGGGTACCCGGCTGGCGCGCACGCCGCCCGGTCCGATGCTGTCGCGACGGCTCGCGGAAACGGCGCGGTATCAGCTGGTGCTGGCTGTGGTTCTGGCCTTCATTCTGGTCTGGCGACCGTGAGGCGCGGTGGTCAGCCCTGCTGCGGCGGATCGGGCCGGGTCAGGATGAAGGTGGCGGAGCCGAGGATCGCGGCCGCCTGAACCGCGACGATCTCCCATCGGAAACCGAGGACCACCGAGGCGACAAGCACCGTACCCATGGCGCCCACCGCCATCAGCTTGGCGCGGCGGCTGATCGCGCCGTGACTCTGCCAGTCGCGGACCGGGGGGCCGAATGTGGGGTGTTCGAGCAGCCAGCGGTGAAGGCGCGGCGAGGACTTGGCGAAGGCGAACGCGGCCAGAAGCATGAACGGCGTGGTCGGCAGGATCGGCAGGAACGCCCCGGCGATGCCGAGGGAGACCGAGACAAGTCCGAAGATGAGCCAGAACAGCCGGGCCATGATCCGCCGCGATTCGGGGGCACCCATCGGCCCGCCGGCCCTGACTAGCACTTGCCGCGCCCGTGCGCCAATGGCAGCATCGCGGGGGGCAATGGCGTACCGGTTCGCAACACCGGACGGTCACCGGGGAGAGAACCATGGATCATGCAACCGGCAAGGTCGTGCTGGTGACAGGGGCGGCGCGCGGAATCGGGCTCGCCACCGTCAAACGCTTTCTGGCCGACGGGTGGCGCGCCGCGCTGCTCGACATCGACACCGAGACTCTCGCGCGCACCACCGCCGCGCTCGGCGGGCCGGACAGGGTGCTGGCCCTGCCGGCGGATGTGGCGGACCGGGCGGCGGTCACTGCCGGGGTGGCGGCGATCGAGGCGCGGTTCGGCCGGCTTGACGCGGTCGTCAACAATGCCGGGACGGCGGTGTTCAAGACGCTGCTGGAG
The DNA here is from genome assembly GCA_937903315.1 of uncultured Alphaproteobacteria bacterium. GTDB lineage: Bacteria > Pseudomonadota > Alphaproteobacteria > Rhizobiales > Beijerinckiaceae > JAIUNP01. The sequence goes on along the minus strand of CALCZO010000079.1, from coordinate 10,416 downwards.
ACGACGCCGGAGGAATGGGAGCGGGTGATGGCGGTCAACCTGACCGGCCCGTTCCTGACGGTGCTCGCCGCCGCGCCGCTGCTGACTGCGGCCAAGGGGGCGGTTGTCAACATCACCTCGATTTCGGGCCTGCGCGCCTCGACGCTGCGGGTCGCCTACGGCACGTCGAAGGCGGGGTTGGCCCATCTCACCCGCCAGATGGCGGTGGAACTGGCGGGGCGCGGCATCCGCGTCAACGCGGTTGCGCCCGGTCCGGTCGATACCGCGATGGCCAAGGCGGTCCATTCCGCAGCGATCCGCAAGGATTACCACGATGCGATCCCGCTTGGCCGCTACGGGCTGGAGGAGGAACTTGCCGAGGCGGTGCATTTTCTCTGTTCGGACCGGGCGAGCTACATCACCGGACAGGTTCTGGCGGTCGACGGCGGGTTCGACGCCGCCGGAATCGGCCTGCCGACGCTGCGGGCGGCGGAGAGCTAGGCGAGGCTGCTGAGCCGCGCGGCAAGACCGACGAGCACGCCCGCATCGACATTGGCGAAGGCAAGGCGCAGATGCGTCTCCTGTCCGGGGCCGAAATAGCTTGCCGGCAGGCCGAGCACGCCGCCCTCCAGCGCCAGCCGCCGCGCCGCCGCCGTCGCATCGGGCCCGAACGGATGGGCGACATAGGCGAAATAGGCGCCGATGCTGTCGAGCCGCCAGCCCGGCGCCTGCGCCAGTTCGGCAGCGGCGAGGCGCGCCCGGCGGGCCAGTTCCTGCCGCTGCGCCTCGCGCCATGGCCGCAGCGCCTCGATGGCCCAGGCGATGACCGGTTGCGCGGCCCGCGCCGGGCAAATCTGCAGGCAATCGAGGATTTTCTCGATCTCCCGGATCAGGCCCGGCGCGGCCACCACAGCGCCGAGCCGGTGGCCGGGCACGGCATGGGCCTTGGAGAACGAATAGAGCTGGACCAGCGTCGCGCCCCAGTCGCCGGCAAACAGGTGATGGGCGCGGGCCTGCCCCTCGGGCAGGAAATCGCGGTAGGTCTCGTCCAGCACCAGCGCGAGGCCGCGCGATGCCGCAAGCTCTGCGAACCGGTCGACGGTGGCGGGCGGAATGACCGCGCCGGTCGGGTTGTTCGGTGTCACCAGAACGATGGCGCGGGTCCGCGCGTCGATCAGCGCGGCGGCCTCGTCCGGATCGGGGATGAAGCCCGAATCCGCCCGGACAGGCAGGATGCGCGCCTCGATCCCGAGCATGTCGAGGATCATCTTGTGGTTGAAGTACCACGGCGCGGGCAGGATCACCGCCTCGCCGGCGCGGGCGAGCGCCATCATCGCGACGACGAAGGCCTGATTGCAGCCTGCCGTGATCGCCACCGCCTCGACCGGGACAGACCCGCCGTAGAGCCGCGCGGTTTCCGCAGCGAGCGCTTCGCGCAAGAGGCCGTCGCCGAGAATCGGGCCATAGCGGGCGCTGTCCGCCCGCCGCGCGGCTTCGCCCAGCCGGATCAGCATCTCGTCCGGCGGCGGCGTACCGGGCACCGCCTGCGACAGATCGATCATCGGGCCGCGCCGCCCGTCGTATTCTGCCAGCCACGCCTTGGCAGCGGGAATAGGCGGCGCATCGGTGGCGGCGACCAGCGGATTGACAGCAAAGCGCGGCAGACTCATGACGCCCTCAATGCAGCACGAGGTGGCGGGTCAGGCGTCGTTCCATCGCATCCCAGATGCGGCGGATGATCTCGACCAGCCCGAGATAGAGCAGGGCGGCGACGAGGTAGATGTTCAGATCGAAGCTGCGGGCAAAGGCGAGCTTGGTCGCGCCCATCAGGTCGAACAGCGTGACCAGCGAGGCCAGCGCGCTCGCCTTGATCATCACGATCAGTTCGTTGCCCAGCGGGCGCAGCGCGGTGATCATCGCCTGTGGCAGGAGCACGGTCCAGTATGTCGCGATGCGGTTGAGACCGAGCGCCTCGGCGGCCTCGGTCTGGCCGCGCGGCAGGGCGAGGAAGGCTCCGCGAAAGATCTCGGCCTGATAGGCGGCGGTGTTGGCGGTGAACGCCAGCAGGCAGCAGTAATACGGTTCGCGGAACAGCCACCACAGTCCCACATCCTGCCAGAACAGCCGGAACGAGCCGAGACCGTAGTAGATCAGGAACAGTTGCCCGAGCAGCGGCGTGCCGCGGAAAAACGTCATGTAACCAGTGATCAGCATCGCCAGCGGGCGCGGCCCGTTGAGCCGCAGCAGCGCCAGCGCGAGGCCGATGACCAGCCCCAGCGTGAACGAGATCAGGACCAGTTCGATCGTCAGCCACAGGCCCGAGATCATCCGGCAGCCGTAGTTCTGGAGCACCTCCAGCCCGATCCATGCGCCGGGGGCCTCGCACCACCTCATGGCCGCCTCCCGCCTGCCGGGGCATAGGCCCGGTTGGTGCGCGCCTCGATCCGCGACAGGCCGGTCGCCGAGATGACCGAGAAGAACAGGTAGATCAGCATCGCGACGCCGAAGAACAGGAACGGCTCCTTGGTCGTCACATTGGCGCGGGTTGCGATGAACATCGTGTCCTGCAAGGTGATCACCGACACCAGCGAGGTTTCCTTGAGCAGCACCATCCAGTTGTTGCCAAGGCCGGGCAGGGCGACGCGGAAGACCTGCGGCAGCACCACCAGCCGGAAGGTCTGCGCCTTGCTCAGCCCCAGCGCGGCGGCGGCCTCGCGCTGGCCTTTGTGCACCGCGTTGAGCGCGCCCAGCCAGACCTCAGCCGAAAAGGCGCCGAGCACGATGCCGAGCGCGACCACGCCTGAGACGAACGGCGACAGTTCGATGGTGCCGGGCAGGCCAAGGCCCTTCCACAACGCCTGAACCAGCACCTGAACGCCGAAATAGATGATATAGAGGGTCAGAAGCTCCGGCACGCCGCGGAAGATCGTGGTGTAGGCGGTGCCGACGGCGCGCAGCAGCCGGTTGTCCGACCGTTTGGCCAGCGCCACGCCCAGCCCGAGCGCCAGCCCGAACGGCAGGGTGGCCAGCGCGACCGAGATGGTCACCAGCGCGCCCGAAAGCAGCTCGTCGCCCCAGCCTTCCGGCCCGAACGACAGCAGGGTCAGGTATTTATCCATCCCGGCTCCGAGGGCCCTTGCGCGCATGAGAGGCTGGGCGCGACCCGGACGATGCCGGATCGCGCGTGTTCGTCAGGTCACAGGACCGGGAAGGGGAACCACTTGTCGGCCACCTTCTTGTGGCTGCCGTCCTTGATCGAATCCTCGATCGCCTTGTTCAGCAGGGCTTTGAGCGCGCCGTCCTCCTTGCGCACTGCCATGCCGACGCCGGGACCGTGGATCGCCGGGTCGCGCGGCACGTCGGCGATGAACTTGCAGCAGTCCTTGCCCTTGCCCTTGATGAAATCCTCCAGAGCGAGCTTGTCGGCGACGACATAGTCAACGCGGCCGTTGAGCAGGTCGAGGTTTGCCTCCTCCTGCGTCGGATAGAGGCGCGGGGTCGAACCGGTGTAGTGCTTTTCGAGGAAATTGGCGTGGATCGTCGAGCCCTGCGTGCCGATGGCCTTGCCCTTGAGCGCGGCAGGCGACACGTCGGTCGAGGTGATCGACTTCGCTCCGATCATCGAGATCGGCGTCTTGGTGTAGACGGCGGTGAAATCGACCTTCTTGGCCCGCTCCTCGGTGGCGTTCATGCCGGCGATGATGACGTCATACTTGTTCGACAGCAGCGCCGGGATGATGCCGTCCCAGTCCTGCACCACCCAGGTGCACTTCACCTTCATCTTCTCGCACAGCATGTTGCCGTAATCGATCTCGAAGCCCTCAAGCTCCTTCTTGGCGTTGAGGTTGTTGAAGGGCGGGTAGGCCCCCTCGGTGCCGATGCGGATTTCCTTCCATTCCTTCTGCTGGGCGACAGCAGGGGCCGCCAGCGCGATGCAGGCGGCGGCAACGGCAAGGGTCAAAGTCTTCATCAGGGTCTCTCCCGTTCGTGGCGCGACGCCTCTCCCGCGCCGCGCACCAAGGTTGAAGCTTGCCAAGCATCGCCCCGTCTTGGCAACCGGATTTGCATCGCCGCCGGCGATAAAATCAGCCGGCTTGATTTGAACGCTGCGATTGGGGAGTGTGGCGGGCCCTTGCATCAGGAGTTGCCCGTGCCCCGTTCCGCCACCGACCGCCTTGCCGAGGCCTATGACCGCGCCGCCCGGCCCGAGGCGCGCCACGCCTTCCTCGCGCTGATGGCCGACAGCGCGGCGGCGAAAGCCGCCGCCGCCGATGCGCGGTCGAAGGCCGGCGTCACGCTCGGTCCGCTCGACGGCGTGCTCGTCTCGATCAAGGATCTCTACGATGTCGCCGGCATGGTGACGACCGCCGGGTCAGCGATGCTGCGGGATGCCGCACCCGCCCGCGTCGATGCGCCGGTGATCGCACGGCTGAGGCGTGCCGGAGCGGTGCTGATCGGCCGCACCAACATGACCGAGTTCGCCTATTCCGGGCTTGGCATCAACCCGCATTACGGCACGCCCGGCAGCGGGCCGGGGCAGAGGCATGTGCCGGGCGGCTCGACCGCCGGCGGCGCGGTGTCGGTGGCGCAGGGCATCGTGCCGCTGACGCTGGGAAGCGACACCGGCGGCTCGACCCGGATCCCGGCGGTGTTCAACGGCATCGTCGGCTTCAAGCCGACCAGCCCGCGCATCCCGACCACCGGTGCCTTCCCGCTGTCCTACACGCTCGACAGCGTCGGGCCGATGGGGCGCTCGGTCGCCGAATGCGCGGCGATGGATGCGGTGCTGGCCGGTATCGAGGCCGAGCCGCTGCCGGAGGTGCCACTCGCCGGCCTGCGCGTCGGTGTGCCGCGCGGCTGGCTGTTCAGCGACCTGGAACGCGAGGTCGAAGGGCCGGTCGAGGATGCGATTTCGGCGCTGGCGGCGGCGGGCGCGCGGGTCACGGATGTCGAGTTCGACGATCTGTTCGCCGCGATGCGCGCGGCCAATGCGATCGCCCAGATCGGGGCCTGCGAGGCGGCGCAGATCCATGCCGCGGCGCTGAAGGACCGGCGTGCGGCGTTCGATCCGCGCATCCGCGTCAGGATCGAAGGCGGGGAGGGCGTCCGGGCTGCCGACTACATCGAGGTGCTGCGCCGGCGCGAGGCGCTGAAGCGGGCCTTTGCCGCCAGAATGGCCGATTATGACGTTCTGGCGCTGCCGACCTGCGTGATGCGCGCCCCGCTGATCGCGCCGCTGGAGGCCGACGACGCGCTTTATGCCAGCACCAATCTGAAGGTGCTGCGCAACACCAACCCGTTCAACTTCTTTGATGTTCCGGCCCTGACCCTGCCGCTGCCGGTGAGCGACGGGCTGCCGGTCGGGCTGATGCTGACCGGCAATCCCTTCGCCGACCGCCGGCTTCTGGCGATCGGCGCAGCGGCGGAGCGGCGGCTGGCGGGCTGATCCCGTCAGACAATGCCGCCAAGGCAGACGTATTTCATCTCGGTGAAGTCCTCGATGCCGTATTTGGAGCCTTCGCGGCCCAGCCCCGACAGTTTGACGCCGCCAAAAGGCGCCTCGGCGGTCGAGATCAGGCCGGTGTTGACGCCGACCATGCCGTAGTCCAGCGCCTCGGCCACGCGCCATACGCGGGCGAGGTTGTTGGCGTAGAAATACGAGGCAAGGCCGAATTCGGTATCGTTCGCCTGACGGATGACGTCGGCTTCGTCCGAAAACCGGAACAGTGGCGCAACGGGGCCGAAGGTTTCCTCGCGCGCCACCGCCATGTCGGCGGTCACATCGGCCAGCACCGTCGCCTGATAGAAGGTGCCGCCGAGCGCATGGGCCTTGCCGCCCTGAATGACGCGCGCACCCTTGGCGAGCGCGTCGGCCACATGCTCCTCGACCTTGGCATAGGCGGCCCTGTCAATCAGCGGACCGAGGATGACGCCGTCGTCCATGCCGTTGCCGGTCCTGAGTTTCGCCACCGCCGCGCCGAGTTTGGCCGCGAACGCATCATACACCCTGTCCTGCACATAGATGCGGTTAGCGCAGACGCAGGTCTGGCCGTTGTTGCGGAATTTGGCGATCAGCGCGCCCTCCACGGCAGCGTCGAGATCGGCATCGTCAAACACGATGAACGGCGCATTGCCGCCCAGTTCCAGCCCGAGTTTCTTGATGGTCGGCGCGCATTGCCGGTAGAGTTCGGTGCCGATTTCGGTCGATCCGGTGAAGGTCAGCTTGCGAACCGTCGCATTCGACGTCATTTCGCCACCGATCTCGGACGCCGAACCCGTCAGCACACTGAACAACCCGGGAGGCAGGCCGGCGCGTTCGGCCAGCACCGCCAGCGCGATGGCCGAGAACGGCGTCTGAGAGGCGGGCTTGAGCACCATGGCGCAGCCGGCGGCGAGGGCAGGGCCGGCCTTGCGGGTGATCATCGCATTGGGAAAATTCCACGGCGTGATGGCGGCGACGACGCCGATCGGCTGGCGCAGCACGATGATGCGCTTGTCGGGCGCATGGCCGGGGATGACATCGCCGTAGAGGCGCCGGCCCTCTTCCGCATACCATTCGATGAAACTCGCACCATAAGCGATCTCGCCCTTGGCCTCGGCCAGCGGTTTGCCCTGTTCCATGGTCAGGATGCGGCCCAGATCGTCCTGATTGGCCATCATCAGGTCGAACCAGCGGCGCAGGACGGACGAGCGATCCTTGGCGGTGCGGGCGGCCCATGCGCCCTGTGCGATCTGCGCTGCGTCGATGGCCTCGCGGGTCTCCGCCGCGCCCAGTTTCGGCACGCGGCCGACCACGTCGCCGGTTGCCGGATTCCTGACGGTCAGGGCGGCGGCGGCGTCCACCGCGTCGATCCAGCGGGTTCCCACGAGCGCTGCCTCGCGCAGCAGGGAGGGGTCTTTCAATGCCATGTCAGATGTCCTTGATCAGAGCGGCCAGAGTGCCAGAGCGGAGCAGGACGGGCAATGCGAATTGCTCGCGCGCGATGATGCGCGGTCATCGGACAATGCCGGACAGCGCTGGAAACGTCACGAATACCCGTTGCAAGAGCGGTGCCGGTCAAGGCGATGCTGTGTTGGACCGATGCCCGCTCCGGAGCGGGCAAAAATGACCGTCATGTTGGGTGGAACACCCTGAAGGATATGTACGAAACGGTACAGAACGAAGGCTCGGCTATGGACATGCCATGAGAAAAGTCCCATGGTGCGCGCCGTGCCGCGATGGGGTCGCCGGGATAAGGCGAAGTCGCGTTCTACGTGTCCGTTTCAGGAGAGGAACCACCATGAGCTTCAAGACCACACGCCGCCAGATGATGGGCCTTGCCGCCGGCGCGGCTGTTGCCGCGACCACCGGTCTGCCCGCGATGGCGCAGAACAAGGTCGTGCTCCGCTTGTCGTCGCCGTCCACCGCCACCGACCAGCGCGCGCTCGGCCTGATCGAGAAATTCGGGCCGGCGGTTGCCAGCTTCGCTGAGTTCCAGCCGCACTGGAACGCCACCCTGTTCAAACAGGGCACCGAGCTTGAGGCGATCGCCCGCGGCAACCTCGAGATGTCGATTGCCTCGGCGCAGGAACTGTCGACGATCTTCCCGCAGTGGTCGATCTTCACCGCCGGCTATCTGCTGCGCGACGCCGCCCATCAGGTCAAGGTCTTCAATTCGGACGTCATGGCGCCGATGAAGAAGATGGTCGAGGACAAGCTCGGCGTGAAGCTGATCTCGGTAATGTATCTCGGTCGCCGCCACGTCAACCTGCGCCACGACAAGCCGGTCAAGACCCCGGCCGATCTCGCCGGCGCCAAGCTGCGCATGCCGCCGTCCGAAGCGTGGCAGTTCCTCGGCAAGGCGCTCGGCGCCAACCCGCTGCCGATGGCCTTCACCGAAATCTACACCGCGCTCCAGTCGGGCGCGATCGACGGGCAGGACAACCCGCTGCCGACGGTGCGCGACTCGAAGTTCTTCGAGGTCACCAAGCAGATCGTGCTGACCAGCCATCTGGTTGACTGGAACTTCCTCGCCTTCTCCAAGAAGGTGTGGGACGCGATGACCCCGGCGCAGCAGGCGACCGTGCAGAAGGCTGCCGACGAAGCCTGCGAGCAGGCGCGCCAGCGTCAGCTCAAGCTGGAGGCCGAGCTCGAATCGTTCATGAAGGAGAAGGGCCTGAAGGTCTACGAGCCCGATCTCAACGCCTTCCGCACCCATGTGCAGAAGGAGTATCTCGCCTCCAAGTTCGCCAAGGACTGGCCGGCGGGCATGGTCGAGAAGATCAACGCCATCAAGTAACTCTCCCGAAGGGCGGGCTTTTCTCTGAGGGAAAGCCCGCCCTTTTCCTATCGATTGCGCCCGGGTCGGGGGCTGACCGGGGCATACCAGCGGGGGCGGCTGATGCGCGCAGTGCTGCATTTCCTCTACAGGCGGGCCGAGGACGTGATGGTCCTGCTGGTGGCCGTGATGTTTGCCTCGTTCATCATCCAGATCGGGTCCCGCTACATCTTCAATGCGCCGACTGACTGGACGCACGAACTGATCCTGATGTGCTGGCTGTGGCTGGTGTTCTGGGGTGCGGCGTTCATGCTCAAGGATACCGACCACGTGAAGTTCGACGTGCTGTACAACATGGGCGGCGAGAGGGCGCGGCGGACCATGGCGCTGATCAGCGCGGTGCTGTTTGCCGGAATCTTCGCGTTCAGCGCCCCGGCGACATGGGATTTCATCTCGTTCAAGAGCATCCGCACGTCCGATACGCTCGGCATCCGGCTTGATATCGTGTTTTTCGTCTACATGATCTTTCTGGGCGGAACGATCGTCCACTATGGCCTCAGGGCCTTCCGCCTGATGCGCGGGGATTCGCTGGCGACGCTCGAGAAGGAGGAAAGCCTGTGAGTTCCGCTTTCTTCTGGTGCATCATCTTCCTGTTCGCGATGGCGGGGATCGGCGCGCCGATTGCCCTGTCGATGATCGCCTCATCAGTCGTCTATCTTCTGCTCAAGGGGCAGGATATCGGCCTTGCCGCCGAGCAGATGATCCAGGGCCTCTATGACGGCTTCCTGCTGCTGGCGATCCCGCTGTTCATCGTCGCCGCCAACATCATGAATGCGGGTACGATTTCCGAACGCCTGCTCAAATTCTGTCTCGCGCTGGTCGGCCGGTTCCGCGGTGGGCTCGGCCACGTCAACGTCGTTGCCAACATGATCTTTGCCGGCATGTCCGGTTCGGCGGTTGCCGATGCGGTGGGGCTGGGCAAGATCATCATCGACCTGATGCGCAAGGACAACCGCTATTCGCCCGGCTATGCCGCCGCGATCACAGCGGCGGCCTCGACGATCGGGCCGATCATCCCGCCGTCGATTCCGATGGTGATGTATGCGCTCGTGTCCGATGCATCGATCGGCTACCTGTTCCTCGGCGGCTTCGTCCCCGGCGTGATGATGGGCATCGCCCTGATGATGCTCAACGCGCACATGGCGCGCAGGGAGAACGTGCCGCTGGAAGAGCCGGTGCCACGGTCGGAACTTCCGCGCCTGACCGTCCGGGCCTTGCCGGCGCTGCTGATGCCGATCATCCTGCTGTTCGGCATCTACGGCGGGGCGACCACCCCGACGGAGGCGGCGGCGATTGCGGCGTTCTATGCCCTGCTGGTGGCGACATTCCTCTACCGCGCGGTATCCTTCAGGGTTCTGCACAAGGTATTTTCGGAAAGCGCGCGGGCGACCGCCTCGGTCGGCCTCGTCATCGGTGCCTCGCTGATCTTCAACTACATCGTCGCGTCCGAGAACATTCCGGCCAAGGTCTCGGAGTTGCTGCAGGGCATGAACGTCTCGCCGCTGGCGTTCCTGCTGGCGGTCAATGCCCTGTTCCTGATCCTCGGCTGCCTGCTCGATGCGACGACGATCATCCTTGTCATCATTCCGCTGTTCATCCCCACCTGCAAGGCGCTCGGCATCGACCTGGTGCATTTCGGCGTCACGGCGGTGGTCAACTGCATGATCGGGCTGATCACGCCGCCCTATGGCGTGCTGCTGTTCGTCATCAACGCGATCACCGGCATTCCGCTGAAAACGATCATCGGCGCGATCTGGCCGTATGTGGCAGCGCTGATCACCTCGCTGCTGATCATGCTGCTGGTACCCGATACCGTGCTGTTCCTGCCCAAGCTGTTTGGCTACATCGTCGGCTCGAACTGACCCTCGCGGGGCCTGCTGTCATCGTGCGCCGTCCTGGCCAACCGCCGGGGCGGCTTGCTTTTGCCTGAAGGCGGCAATTGACAGTCCCGGTGTTTTGGACTTCAATATTTTAAGCCTAAAATATTCCGCGCCGTCGGTCGGGAGCCGTGGGCGCGCCGGGAGGTCCTCATGCGCATCCTGTGCCTCGGCGGAGGGCCCGCCGGGCTCTACTTCGCGATCTCGATGAAGCTGCGCGATCCGTCGCATCAGATCACGGT
>CALCZO010000078.1 GCA_937903315.1 uncultured Alphaproteobacteria bacterium | reverse complement strand
ATGATGGACTGGACGGACCGGCATTGCCGGGTTTTCCACCGTGGCCTGACGCGCCGCGCGCTGCTCTACACCGAAATGGTCACGACGGGGGCGGTCATCCATGGTCCGCGCGATCGCCTGCTCGGGTTCTCGCCGGTCGAGCATCCGGTTTCCGTGCAACTGGGCGGCTCCGATCCCGCCGATCTGGCAAAGGCCGCCGCGATCGTTGCCGGCTACGGCTACGACGAGATCAACCTCAACGTCGGCTGTCCGTCCGACCGCGTCCAGAATGGCCGCTTCGGTGCCTGCCTGATGCGGGAGCCGGACCTTGTCGGCGACTGCGTGGCCGCGATGAAGGCTGCCGTTGACGTGCCGGTTACGGTCAAGTGCCGCATCGGCGTTGACGATCAGGACCCGGAATCGGCATTGTTCACGCTGGCCGAGCGGGTGGTTGCCGCCGGGGCGGACGGGGTGACGGTGCATGCCCGCAAGGCCTGGCTGAAAGGCCTCAGCCCGCGCGAGAACCGCGACATTCCCCCGCTCGATTACGCGATCGTGTTCCGGCTCAAGGCCCGGCATCCGGCGCTGTCAGTTGCCATCAACGGCGGGATCGCCACGCTGGACGCCGCGCTGGACTTGCTGACCCCGCGCGATGGCATCGCGCTTGATGGTGTCATGCTGGGGCGTGCTGCCTACCAGTCGCCGGGGATCCTGCTCGATGTCGACCGCCGCGTTTACGGTGTGGACAGCGTGGCCGACTCCGGCCTCTCGGCGCTTGAGGCGTATCTGCCCTACGTTGAGGCGCAGCTTGCTTCTGGCGTGCCGCTTCATGCCATGACGCGCCACGTGCTTGGTCTCTTTCAGGCCATTCCCGGCGCGCGTGCGTTCCGGCGGCATCTGTCGGTTGAGGGCGTCAAGCCCGGTGCCGGCATCGATGTGCTGGTGGCCGCCATGTCCCTGATCCGCCCCGCGCAGCAGACCCCGGAGGCCGCCTGAGCGATGACTGACGCTGAAATCGTCAACCGCATCACTGCGAGTTTCAATCGCCAGAGCGCGATGTCGGCCATCGGTGCGACTCTGGTGGATGTCAAGCCGGGGCGTGTCGCCATCCGTCTGCCCAAGGCGGAGCATATTCTCCAGCAGCATGGCTTCGTCCACGGTGGCGTCATCGGCATGATCGCCGATTCCGCCTGCGGCTATGCTGCGCTGTCGCTGATGCCGGCCGACAAGGCGGTGCTGACCGGCGAGTACAAGATCAATTTTCTCAGCCCCGCCGAGGGCGAGTGGTTCGAGGCCGAGGGCCGGGTACTGCGCTCCGGCCGACGGGTTCATGTCGCCATCGGCGATGTGTTTGCCTGCACCGGCCAGTCGCGCAAACAGGTTGCCGTGATGCTGGCAACCATGATGGTCGTCGACAAGGCACCGGGCATCGTCGACTGATCCATCAGCGCGGCCTGAGGATCAGTTGGTCACCGCGGACTTCGTAGGAGCCGAGCCGATCCAGAAATCCATGGCCGAGCAGGCTGGTGCCGAGCGCGCCGGGCTTTGACACCGTGGCGCGAAGGTCGGACAGCGTGATCGGGCCAACGCCGATCCGGCCGAGGCGAACCGGAGCGACATGGGCGATGCCGTTGGCGGTCGAGGTCGGCAGCGTGAACTCGTCGGGGCCGGGTGTGATGCCGGCTCGGCGTGCATCGTCTGCCGTCAGTGAAATGCCACTGGCGCCGGTATCGAACAGGAATCGGACCTGTGCTCCGTTCACCTCGCCATTGATCACGAACATGCCGTTGCGGCCGCGGGTCACCACAAGATCGTTGCCAGCCTCCACGGCGAATCCTGGTATGATCGCGCCGGCCAGTTTGATCCCGGCGGCCCGCAGATCGTGCCGGAAGCCGTACAGTCCGGCGACGATGATCAATGCGCCAACCCAGAAGGCGAGGGCGCGCAGGTCGGCCCCGACCGTACGCCAGCCTCCGGTGAAGAAGGTCCCGCCGACGAACGCCGCCAGCACGCCGAGGAAGGCCAGCCGCATCATGCTGTCGGGATCGAGCGCATCGATGGATGGGCCGGCCACCAGCCAGCCAAGTGCGATGACCCCGACGATCAGTGCGAGAGTGATGAAACTGCGCATCCGGTTCCTGTTCCTGCCGTGCCGAAAGATGTTGCCCGTCCTGCCGGCTTTCAAGACCTAGCCGGATGGACGCGGGCCGGCTATAGCCCGTGCACGATCATGTGACCGTGCTCCAGAGGCATCCGATGTCCGCCAGCGGCCTACCCTTTGACGATATCCGCGCCCTTGCGGCGATGCTGCCGCCAGCCGATGCTGGCGCGATGGCGGCTGTGCGGGCCCGCAACGCGCGGCTGGCCAAGCGGCCCGGCAGTCTCGGCCGGCTGGAGCAGATTGCCGAATGGCTTGCCGGCTGGCAGGGGCGCGAAGTTCCGGCGGTCACGCGGCCGCTGACGGCGCTGTTCGCCGGGGCTCATGGCGTCGCAGCCGACGGTGTTTCCAGCCGCCCGCCGGGGGAGACGGCGGCGCGAATGGCGACGGCGGCGGCCGGCGGTGCGGCCGTCAATCAGATCTGCGCCAGCGTCGATTGTGGCCTCAAGGTTTTTGAACTCGCGCTGCAGGTGCCCAGTGGCAATGTGGTGCGCGAGGCTGCGCTGGACGAGCGCGATTGTGCCGCAACCGTAGCGTTCGGCATGGAGGCCGTCTCCGGCGGGACCGATCTTCTGTGTCTCGGCGACATCGGCGTCGGCAGCACGACGGTCGCGGCCGCGATCCTGACGGCCCTGTTCGGAGGTGCGCCGGAGGACTGGCTGGCCGGGGATGCAACCGGGCGCTCGGCCAAGGCTGACGCGGTCCGCCGCGCGCTGGCGGTGCACCGTGATGGGCTGGCCGACCCGCTCGAAGTGCTTCGGCGGCTGGGCGGACGTGATGTCGCGGCGCTGGTCGGTGCCCTTCTGGCCGCGCGCATCCAGCGCATTCCCGTCGTGCTCGATGGCATCGTGACGCTGGCAGCCGCCGCAGTGCTGTACCGTCTCGATGCGGGCGCGATCGACCATTGCATGGCCGCGCACGACACCGGCGAACCGGCCCAGCGCAAGGCACTTGCGGCCTTGAAACTGACGCCGCTGATGGCGCTTGGCATCACGCTTGGCGAAGGTGCCGGTGCGGCGCTGTCGGTCAGCCTGATCCGCGCCGCTGCCGCCTGCCACGCCGAGATGGCGCTGGCCGATGATCCTGCCGGAACGCTGAACTAGAGCACGGCGTGATCTAGGGTCAGGACCCGTAAAATCAGGCGGCCTTGCGTCGCGGCTTTTGCTGTTCGACAGCGGCGAGCGCCTGCATCACCCGCTGTGGCGGGAAGGTGGCGATCACCTCGGTCCCCTCGCGCAGCTTGGACCGCAGCACGAATGTGCCGCCGTGCAGTTCGACCAGCCCCTTGACGATCGGCAGGCCGAGACCGGTGCCCGGTTCGGCCGATTTCATCGCCTGAGAGCCGCGTCCGAACGTTTCGAGCACCAGCGGGATTTCTTCTTCGGGAATGCCGGCACCGTTGTCGCGGATGCTGACGTACTGCCCGCCGCGTGATGTCCAGCCGACCTTGATGATGATTTCGCTGCCCTGCGGTGTGAACTTGATCGCGTTGGACAGCAGGTTGAGAACGACCTGCCGGATCGCGCGCTCGTCGGCCCATATGCGGGGCAAATTCGGCTCGTAGACGTCCTTGACCTTGAGATCGCGTTTGCGGGCGCGGATGTCGAGCATGTGGCGGCAGTCCTCGACAAGGCCGGCCAGATCGACGGCCTCCTCGCTCAAGGCATAGCGCCCGGCCTCGATCCGCGACAGATCCAGCACCTCGTTGATCAGCGACAGCAGATGCTCGCCGCTCGTGTGGATATCGTTCGAGTATTCCTTGTATTGCGGCACGGCATGAGGGCCGAACAACTCACCCTGCATCACTTCCGAAAATCCGAGAATGGCGTTGAGAGGGGTTCTCAGCTCGTGGCTCATCGTGGCCAGAAACCGGGATTTTGCCAGATTGGCATCTTCCGCCCGTTTGCGGGCCTCGTCCGAGCGGGCCTTTTCCTGCTCCAGTTCGCCGATCAGATCATCCTTCTCGGCCCGGAACATCAGGCTTTCAAGCTGCGCATCCATCAGTCGGCGCGACAGGATATAGGAGAACACGAAGCCCCCACCAACCATGGCCATCAGCGTCATGTTGGCGGACAGTTCCTCCTGCCAGATCACCATTGCGACACCGACCAGCGAGCCGAGCAGGTTGGCCAGGACCACCGGCCGCATGGTGGCCGACATGATCGCGCTGACGGCGGCAAACAGGATGATCGAGAACAGGATGAACAGCGCCGAACTGGCATTGGGCGGCTGACCGACGATGACCGGAAGGCTGCCCCATGTCAGGGAAAGGCAGATCTCCGCAATCACAAACCGCAGCTGCCATGCATTCAGGTTGACCGGGCTGGAGACAACCTTGACGAACGCCCGGCAGATCATGTGATAGACCAGAACGTTGAACACGACCGCGCTGAGCCAGACGACGACCTGTAACGGGTGGCTCCAGGCGATGACAGCCGAGGCCGGCAGCAGCGCCAGTACCAGAAGCGGCCACGACGCGCCGGCCCGGGTCTGGGCGAAGGTTGTGGCCAGTTCAAGTTCAAAGGCGCGGTTGAGCCCGGCCGACGATGTCAGCCGCTCGCGCGTGTCCTTCAGGGTCCGTTGAATACCCTTCTTGCGCTTGAGCGAGAGTTCCTCATCGCCCGCTTTGCGCTCAATGGCATCAGCAGTGACTTCTACAACGGACATGGTGATATGACGCAACGAACCGTGAAAACCAATGTCAATCATGTGCGACAAACGTTAAGAGCAGATTCACGACGATGGCTTTTTCTCGATCCCTACAGTGCAGCACGCGCTGACAACGTTTGGAAAGACGATGCGCCTGTCCACGGTGCTTGCTTTGGTCTGCCTTTTTGCGCTTGGCCTGTGGTCGCAACACGTGCTGGAGCGGTCTGGCGAGGGTGAGCGGATGCGCAACGGCATTGCTCAGGTGATCGACGGCGACTCGCTGCGCCTCAATGGCGAGGAACTGCGGCTCAAGGGAATGGATGCCCCAGAATATGCCCAGACATGCCGGCGCGGCACCGCCGCCATTGCCTGCGGCAAGGAGGCCGCCGCTGCGCTGCGCAGGATTGTGGCGCGGGCACCCCTGACCTGTGTCGGTCATGAACGGGATCGCTATGGCCGCTTGCTGGCAACCTGCCGCAGCCTTGGTGCCGATGTTGCGGCGATGATGGTGCGCTCCGGTATGGCCGTTGCGTTTGGCG
>CALCZO010000077.1 GCA_937903315.1 uncultured Alphaproteobacteria bacterium | reverse complement strand
ACTGGACGGTCAAGGCGCTGGAGGAGGCGGAGGCGACATTGCTGCGGCTTTACGAGAAGGTGTCCGGCGTCATGCCGGGCCAGCCGGAGCCGGCGGTTGTCAACGCGCTGGCCGATGATCTCAACACACCGCTGGCGTTTGCCGAACTGCACCGGATCGCCGACACGACCAAGCTTGCCGCAACGCTGAAACTGCTCGGCTTTTCCGGTGATCTTGGCGCCATCGGTGCGGCGGCCGCGCCGGTTGATGCCGGGCTGGCTGCACAGGTCGAAGCCCTCATCGCCGCCCGCCTTGCCGCCCGCGCGGCCAAGAACTGGGCGGAATCGGACCGTATCCGCGACGAACTGGCCGCGATGGGCATCGCGCTCAAGGACGGCAAGGGCGCCGATGGCCAGCCCGTGACGACGTGGGAGGTCAGGCGGTGAGGCTGACCGGCGGCTGTCAGTGCGGCGCGGTGCGGTTCGCCTGCGAAACGCTCGGCCGCGCCTCGATCTGCCATTGCCGGATGTGCCAGAAGGCCTTCGGCAACCTGTTCGCGCCGCTGGTGACGGCGCCCGATCTGGTCTGGACGCGCGGCGCGCCGGCATGGTTCCAGAGTTCGGCGCGGGTGCGGCGCGGCTTCTGCGCCGCCTGCGGCACGCCGCTGACCTATCAGTACGACGGCTCGCCGGTCGATATCGCGATCTGTGCCTTCGATGATCCCGATGTGGCCGTGCCGGTCATTCAGGTCGGCATCGAGGGCAAGCGCCGCTGGTGCGACGGCCTGGCCCACCTGCCGGTGCCGGACGCGGCGGAAAACGCCCGCGCCGCCGAGCTGTTCGGCGGGAACGTCAGCCATCAGCATCCCGACCATGACACGACCGACTGGCCGCAAAGGAGGCCTGCGCCATGACCGCCCGCCTGCGCCCCTTCCTGCCCGCCGATGCGACGGCGCTGGCTGATGTGTTCCGCACATCGATCGAGATCCTCGCCGAGGACGATTACTCCGATGCGCAGCGCGAGGCCTGGGCGGCGGCCTCCGACGATGTCGAGGACTTCGGCCAGTGGCTGGGCGGGATGCTGACGCTGGTCGTCGAGGACGACAGCGGCCTTGTCGGCTTTGCCGCGCTGGAAGACAACACGATGATCGCACTGCTCTATACCCGGCCCGATTTCGCCCGTCGCGGCGTGGCGAGCCTGCTGTGCGACGCGCTGGAAAAGCTGGCCGCCGCGCGTGGCACGAGCCTGCTGCTGACCGATGCGAGCGACACGTCGCAGCCGTTCTTTGCGGCGCGCGGCTATACGCCGGTCAAGCGCAACACGATCCTTCGCAACGGCGAATGGCTGGGCAACACGACGATGCAGAAGAAGCTGGAGCCGGTTCGGCCCCAAGGGGATGGGCAATGAGCAAAGATCGCCTCTACCTGTTCGACACCACGCTGCGCGACGGCGCGCAGACGACCGGCGTCGATTTCTCGCTCGCCGACAAGCGGACCATCGCCGGAATGCTGGATCGGCTCGGCGTCGACTACATCGAAGGCGGCTATCCCGGCGCCAACCCGGTCGATACCGCATTTTTTGCCGATCCGCCGGCGCTGAAGGCCAAGTTCACCGGTTTCGGCATGACCAAACGGGCGGGGGTCTCCGCCTCGAACGATCCGGGCCTCAATGGCCTGCTTTCGGCGAAAGCGGATGCGATCTGCTATGTCGCCAAGGCGTGGGATTATCACGTCCATGTCGCGCTCGGCTGCACGCTGGAGGAAAACCTCGACAGCATCCGCGACAGCGTCGTCGCCGCCGCCGAACGCGGCTTCGAGCCGTCGGTTGATTGCGAGCACTTTTTCGACGGCTACAAGGCCAACCGCGACTATGCGCTCGCCTGTGCGACAGCGGCGTTCGAGGCCGGCGCGCGCTGGATCGTGCTGTGCGACACCAATGGCGGCACCCTGCCGCATGAAATCTCCGCCATTGTTGCCGATGTCGCCACGCTGATCCCCGGCGCGCGGCTCGGCATCCATGCCCATGACGACACCGGGCAGGCGGTGGCCAATTCGCTGGCGGCGGTTCTGGCCGGCGCACGGCAGGTTCAGGGCACGCTCAACGGGCTGGGCGAGCGCTGCGGCAACGCCAATCTGGTGACGCTGATCGGCACGCTCAAGCTCAAGCCCGAACTGGCGGACCGGTTCGAGACCGGCATCACCGATGAAGCCCTTGCCGGCCTGACCGCGCTGTCGCGCCGGTTCGACGAGATGATGAACCGCCAGCCGCGCCGGCAGAGCCCCTATGTCGGGGCCTCGGCCTTTGCCACCAAGGCCGGCATCCATGCCTCTGCCGTGCTGAAAGACCCGCGCACCTACGAGCATGTCGAACCCGAAAAGGTCGGCAATCGCCGGATGGTGCTGGTCTCGACCCAGGCCGGAAAATCCAACGTCCTTGCTGAACTGGAACGGCTCGGCATCGCGGTCGAAAAGGGCGACCCGCGGGTGTCGCGCCTGCTCGATGAGGTCAAGGAACGCGAGGCGCTCGGCTATTCCTACGAGGGGGCGGATGCCTCGTTCTTCCTGCTCGCGCAGAAGGTGCTCGGCCGCGTGCCCGATTACTTCAAGGTCGAGCGGTTCAAGGTCAACGTCGAGCGGCGGTTCAACGCCAACGGCCAGCTGGTGACCTTCTCTGAAGCGATCGTGAAGGTGAACATTGCCGGCCGCACCCGGATTTCAGCGGCGGAAGGCGACGGGCCGGTCAACGCGCTCGACAAGGCGCTGCGCAAGGATCTCGGCCGCTATCAGGACCATATCAAGGGCCTGAACCTGACCGATTTCCGCGTCCGCATCTTCGACGGCGGCACCGAGGCGGTGACCCGCGTGCTGATTGAATCGACCGACGAGAAGGGCGAAAGCTGGACCACGGTCGGCGTCTCGGCCAACATCATCGACGCCTCGTTCCAGGCGCTGCTGGACTCGATCCACTACAAGCTGATGCAGGACGGGGCGAAGGCCTGAGGCCGGCGCCCCCTCGCGCCGGTCAGTCGGTCAGCCGGATGGTCTTGTCGGCGCAGACATCGACCTGACCGCCGGCATTTTCCGCCTCGTCATCGAACAGGGCGCTGACCGACAGGGCGCAGGTCGCGTCCTTGCGCAGCCTGAGCACCGCGCGCTTGCCTGGCTCGATCTGCTTGGCGAGGCCCGCCATCACCTGTCCCTTGTCATTGGCGAGCGTGAACGCGGTCAGGACCGCCGCCCGCGCATTGACGACGATCACGTCCTTCGGCGGCTTGGGAGCCTTGGCCTTGCGCTGGGCCAGCGCCGGCGCGGCGCAGGCCGAAACCAGCACGATGGCCGCCATGTAATGAGCAAAACGCATACGCTTCCTCCCCCGGCTCGAACGCCCGATTGGTCTGGTTGGGGAGGAATGCTAGCCGAACATCAACGCAATGGCTATGCCGCTGAATGTCTCAGGCGGAGCGGGCCATCGCCGGGCTTGCCGGGGCATGATCGACAAGGCCGGGGATCGACGTTTCGACCGGCGCGCGCGTCATCAGCGCGACCATGAGCAGCATCGCGACGATCAGCGCGATGAGATCGGAATAGTGGGCCAGAGACGTGAAACGCTGGATCATGACGCACCTCGGCGACGACAGGGATTGCGCGTGCTACCCTGCGGCCGCCACGGTTAACGGCGCGTGTGCCGGTCGCGCGGCAGCGTCAGGCCGGTTAACGAACTGTTAGCCCGTGTGCTGGAGGGCGCGGGCCCGGGTGCGCGCCGACTGCTCGAGCATCGGCACGATGTCGTTGACCCGCTCGGCGACGAGGTAGCGGATTTCCATCGTCTCGCGGATGAAACCGTTCTGGCGCATGTGGGCCAGCAGGACGAGCAACGGCTTCCAGAAATGACCGATGTCGGCGATCAGGATCGGCTTGTCGTGCTGGCCGAGCTGCGACCATGTCATCTGTTCGACCAGTTCTTCCAGCGTGCCGATGCCGCCGGGCAGGGCGACGAACGCATCCGATCGCTCGAACATCAGCCGCTTGCGCTCGTGCATGTCGTTGGTGACGATGAGTTCGCTCGCCCCCTCGAACTTGACCTCGCGCTGGTGAAGGAAGCCGGGAATGATGCCGGTGACGTGGCCGCCGCCGGCCAGCACCGCGCGGGCCACGGTGCCCATCAGTCCGTTCGATCCGCCGCCGTAGACAAGGCCGATTCCCGCCGCCGCCATGGCGCTGCCAAGCTCGTGCGCGGCTGTCTCGAACATCGGATCGCGCCCGGAGCCGGAGCCGCAGAACACGCAAATGGAGTGAATCACTGTCATGGTGGCAGTGGAGCGCGAAAATGGTTAACGCTTCAAGACATTTGGGCGCGATCCCCGAGCCGGCAGCGCAAGGGCTTGCAGCCGATGGCCGCACGCTTATATTTATAAGCATTACAGGCCCGGCCGTTTGCCGATGGCCGTCCCAGCCTCGAAAGCCCTGCCGTGACAGTACCTGCCGAGTCCAAGGCGACACTCGCCTCTGCCATCCGCCTGCTATGGCCCTATCTCTGGCCGCATGACCGGAAGGACTTGCAGTGGCGCGTCATCGTGGCGCTGGTGCTGATCGTCATCGCCAAGGGCTTCACGGTTCTGATGCCCTACACGTTCAAATGGGCGACCGATGCGCTGGTGCAGGTGTCCGGCGGGCGGCTCACCGGCGATGTCGTGACCTGGCTGGTCGGCGCGCCGATTCTGGCGACGGTTGTCTACGGGCTGGTGCGGATCCTGATGATCGTCTTCGCACAGATCCGCGAGGGCATTTTCGCGCCGGTCTCGATGCATGCGGCGCGGCGCGTCGCCGTCATGACCTTCGAGCACATGCACGCGCTGTCGCTGCGGTTCCATCTGGAGCGCAAGACCGGCGGCCTGACCCGCACGCTGGAGCGCGGGCGCGAGGGCATCGAGGAGATGTCGCGCATGATCATGATGAACCTGCTGCCGACGGTGGTGGAGTTCCTGATGGTCATGGCCGTGTTCGGCTTCGGGTTCGACTGGCGCTACGTGATGGTCGTGCTGGTGATGATCGTCGCCTATCTGTGGTTCACGATCGTCGCCACCAACTGGCGCATCCGCATCCGCAAGCAGATGAACGAGAGCGACAACGAGGCCAACACCAAGGCGGTCGATTCGCTGCTCAACTACGAAACGGTCAAGTACTTCGGCGCCGAGGGCCGCGAACGCGCCCGTTACGACGTATCGATGGCGCGCTACGAAAGCGCCTCGGTCCGCACCTATTCCTCACTGTCGATGCTCAACATGGGTCAGGCGGTGATCTTCACCATCGCGCTGACGATCTGCATGGTCATGTCGGCGGCCGATGTCATCGCGGGCAAGAATTCAGTCGGTCACTTCGTGATGATCAACGCGCTGATGATCCAGTTGGCCCAGCCGCTCAACTTCATGGGCATGCTGTACCGCGAGATCAAGCAGTCGATCGTCGACATCGAGAGCATGTTCTCGATCCTGAACCAGAATCAGGATGTGCAGGATGCGCCCGGCGCGGTGGCGCTCGCCGTCTCCGATGGCACGATCCGGTTCGAGGACGTCCATTTTTCCTACATGCCGGAGCGGGCGATCCTCAAGGGCATCAGCTTCGAGGTGCCCGCTGGCCGGACGATTGCGATCGTCGGTCCGTCGGGGGCCGGCAAATCGACGATCTCGCGGCTGATGTTCCGGTTCTATGACGTCAATTCGGGACGCATCACCATCGACGGGCAGGATATCCGCACCGTGACCCAATCGTCGCTGCGCGCGGCCATCGGCATGGTGCCGCAGGATACGGTGCTGTTCAACGACACCATCCGCTACAACATCGGCTA
>CALCZO010000076.1 GCA_937903315.1 uncultured Alphaproteobacteria bacterium | reverse complement strand
CCGCCACACCGCCATTGGCGGCATGGGCGACAATCGCCTCCGGCTTCATGTCGAAACCCCTGACCTGATGCTGGCGTTTGATCAGGTGCTCGGCCATGGGCAGGCCCATGGCTCCCAGTCCGACGAAGGCGACCGTCGTCATTGCCGTTACTCCTTGACCGCGCCGGTCATTGCCGAGACGTAGTATTCGACGAAGAACGAGTACAGGATGACCAGCGGCAGCGAGCCCACCAGAGCGCCCGCCATCAGCGACCCCCAGCGGAAGATGTCGCCATCGACGAACTCGTTGACCACCGCCACCGGCACCGTCTTGTTCGGCACCGAGGAGATGAAGGTCAGCGCGTAGATGAACTCGTTCCAGCACAGGGTCAGCGCGAAGATCGACGCCGAGATCAGCCCCGGAACCGCCAGCGGCAGGATGATCTTGATCAGGATCTGCCAGCGGGTTGCCCCGTCGATCAGCGCGCATTCCTCAAGCTCGTACGGGATGGTCTTGAAGTAGCCCATCAGCAGCCAGGTGCAGAAGGGGATCAGGATTGTCGGGTAGGTGAGGATGAGGGCGAGCGGCGAGTCGAACAGCCCATAGGCCACGATCACCGTGGACAGCGGGATGAACAGGATCGACGGCGGCACGAGATAGGCGAGGAAGATCAGCGCGCCCATCGTCTGAGCACCGCGGAAGCGCAGCCGGACAATGGCATAGGCCGAAAAGACCGAGGCCATCAGCGACAGGAACGTGGCGGCAAACGCGACATACATCGTGTTCCACAGCCAGCGCGGATAGTTCGATTCGAACAGCAGCTTGTGAATGTGCTTGAACGTCGGCTCCCACGTCCACAGCGGGTTGTAGGTTTCGAAGTCCAGCAGCTGATGATCCGGTTTGATCGCGGTCAGTGCCATCCAGTAGAACGGGAACAGCAGCACAAACGTGATGAGCCCGAGCGGCAGCCACAGCGTGACGAGGCGCGAGCGCGTCGTCTCGAGGTAGCTCATGCCGTCCGAATGGTCATCGGCGAGATGCTTGGCGCCCTCGGTAATCGTGGCCGTGCCCGACGAGAGAGTATTGTTGCTCATTCTTTTGCTCCCTGCTGCCACTTGCGCTGCTGCAGGCCGAACCACGACACCATGATCGCGGCGAGCAGGAACGGAACCATTGCGGTCGCAATCGCGGCGCCTTCGCCAAGCTGACCGCCCAGAATGCCCTTCTGGTAGGAATAGGTTGCCATCAGATGCGTCGCGTTGACCGGTCCGCCGCGGGTCATCGCCCAGATCAGCTGGAAGTCGGTGAAGGTGAACAGCACCGAGAAGGTCATCACCACCGCGATGATCGGCGTCAGCAGCGGATAGGTGATGTGGCGGAAGATCTGCCAGCGGGTTGCTCCGTCGAGCGTCGCGGCCTCATACAGCGAGGGCGACACGGTCTGAAGGCCGGCCAGCAGGGTGATGGCCACGAACGGAATGCCGCGCCAGATGTTGCAGAAGATCACCGTCGCCTGCGCCATGAAGGGGTCGCCGAGGAAGTTGATGTTCTCGCTCAGCAACCCGGCCTTCTTCAGCGACCACGAGATGATCGAGAACTGGCTGTCGAAGATCCACCAGAAGGCAATCGCCGACAGCACGGTCGGAACGATGAACGGAATCAGGATGATCGATCGGACGAACGACTTGAAACGCATGTTGTTGTTGAGCAACAGCGCAAGATACAGGCCGATCGCGAATTTGAACGCGCTGGCAACCGCCGTATAGGCAATTGTGAACAGCGTCGAATTCCTGAAGGTCTTATCGTAGACGATCAGCTCATGGTAGTTTTCAAGGCCGATAAACTGGCCTGCGCGGCCAATCTTGACGTCCGTAAGACTCATCCACACGCCCTTGCCGAGCGGATAGGCAAGGAACAGGATCAGGATGGCGGCGGTAGGGAGCATGAACCAGAAGCCGAGCCAGTCACGGTTCGATTTCAGGCGCTCCCAGGTCGAAAGGTCCGGCGGCGGTGCGCTGACCCTCTGGAGCGAAGCTGTTGCGGTCATGGGTGCATCATGGGTTGATGATGAAAATGAAAGCACCAGCCGGATGCGCCCTGAACCGGCAGACCAGAGGTCCGCGCGCGTCCGTGCTCCGGAAGGGCAGGGAAATCCGGGCGGCCTCGCGGGCCGCCCGGACAAGGCATCAACGGTAGATGCGCTTGGCCTGACGCTCGGCCTGGGCAATCGCGCCCTTGAGGTCCTCGCGGCCGGTGCAGTAGTTGGCGAACATGTCGACGACGATGAAGTCGGCAACGGCGGTCGCCGCCTTTTCGCCGACCGAGCCGAGGCCCGAAATCGGCAGGGTCCGCTTGGCCGCCTCGCGGAACGGCAGACGCTTCTTGTCGGCCTCCCAGACGGGGTTCTTGTCGTAGGCGTTGAGGAGGTGGGTGAGGTAGCCCTGCGCGCCTTCGAGCCACGGGTTGAAGTTCTCGGCTTCCAGCATGAACGCGGCCAGTGCCTTCGCGGCGTTCGGGAACTTGGTGAACTTGAACACCATCATCGGGAAGACCAGCTGCAGTTCCGCCGGCTTGCCGGACGGCCCGAGCGGGAAGAAGGCATGATCCATGTCTTCGGCGATCGCGAGCTGCTTTGCGTCGCCGGAGTTCTTGGCCGCCGCGTAGATCGAGATGCCGTTGGCGGTCAGATGCAGTTCGCCCGACAGGAACGCCTTGTTGTTGTTCGAGTCGTTCCACGACGCGGTGCCGGGGATGAAGGTCTGATAGAGTGCCTTGCAGTACTCCAGCGCCTTGGCAGTTTCCGGCGAGTTGATGATGACCTTGTCGCTCTTGTCGACCAGGAAGCCGCCATGCGACCACAGCAGCCAGTGCAGCCAGGCGTTGCCGTCGCCCGAAGCATGCCCGAGCGCGAAGCCCGACGGCGTCCCCTTGGCCTTCAGCGCCTTGCACAGTTCAAGCAGGCCGTCGGTCTTGTCCGGGAAGGTCGAGAACCCGGCCGCCTTCATCGACGAGATGCGGTAGTTGACATAGCCGCCGTTGACGGCGATCGGCAGGGCAATCCACTTGCCCTTCGACTTGCCGTAGGTTTCCGCGACCGGGACCCAGCCGCCGTACTTCTTGCCGAGGTAGTCGGCGACATCGCTGATGTCGAGCAGCTTCTCGGGGAACAGGTGCGGCGTCGAATGCAGCGGCCACACGATATCGGGGCCGACGCCGGTGTTGGCGGCCACGGATGCCTTGGGCTGGATGTCATCGAAGGATTCGTTGGTCACGTTGACCTTGACGCCCGTCGCCTTCTCGAAGGCGGCGATGATCTTGACGAAGGAATCTTCCTCAGCCTGGAGGAAGCGCTTCCAGCGCATCAGGTTGATCGTGGCGCCCTTCTCGGGCTTGAACTGGCTGGCCTGAGCCCAGGCCTTGGCGAAATCGAGCATAGAGCCGGCCGCAAGGCTGGCGCCCGCGCCCTTCAGCAGCGTACGGCGAGAAAATCCGTGCATGTTTTTTCCTCCAGAAGTCGTTTCATTTGGGACGCACGCGGAGAACTTCCTGCCTCGTCGGTCCCGCTCATGCGCATGGAGTATGTCGCCGGACAGGCCCGGCGGTCTCCCCCATGACTACATTCATCAGTGCGGTCTTGTAGGGCCGCATTGTTCCGCCGGGAAATCCGCTTCCCGGCAAAGCACCGAAAATCAATAGATGCGCTGGCCGCTGGCCGTATCGAACACGAGCGGCAACCCGGGCGCGGGCGAAATCCGGATCACCTCGCCCGGCCGCGCTGTCATGCGGTCACGGAAAACCGCGATCACTTCCTGCTCATTGGCCCCGCTGCCGATGTGCAGGGCAACCTGCGTTTCCGACCCCGTCGGCTCGACCACGATCACCTTGGCTTCGATGCCGTTGGGATCGAGGCGGATATGCTCCGGCCTCATGCCGTAGGTGATGTCCTTGCCCTCGATGCTGGCCTTGAGCGCGGGCAGCGCAAGCGAGTAACCGCCGTTGGCGACGAACTGGCCACCCTGCACCTTGCCCTTGAGAAAATTCATCGACGGCGAGCCGATAAAGCCGGCGACGAAGGTGTTGGCCGGGTTATCGTACAGTTCGAGCGGCGCGCCGATCTGCTCGACAATGCCGTCATGCATCACCACGATCTTGTCGGCCATGGTCATGGCCTCGATCTGGTCGTGCGTCACGTAGATCGTCGTCGTCTTGAGCCGCTGGTGCAGCTCCTTGATCTCCGAGCGCATCTGCACGCGCAGCTTGGCATCAAGGTTGGACAGCGGCTCGTCGAACAGGAAGACCTGCGGATCACGCACGATCGCGCGGCCCATCGCCACGCGCTGGCGCTGCCCGCCCGAAAGCTGGCGCGGGAAGCGTTCGAGCAGGCTGCCGAGGCCAAGGATGGCTGCGGCCTTGTTGACCCGCTCGTCGATCTCTGCCTGCGGCGCGTTCCGCAGCTTGAGCGAGAAGGCCATGTTGTCCTTCACCGTCATGTGCGGGTAGAGCGCGTAGTTCTGGAATACCATGGCGATGTCGCGCTCTTTGGGCGGAACATGGTTGACCACGCGGCCACCGATGGAAATGTCGCCAGCGGTGATGTTCTCGAGGCCGGCGATCATGCGCAGCAGGGTCGACTTGCCACAGCCCGAAGGGCCGACAAGGATGACGAACTCACCGTCGTCGATCTGGATATCGACGCCCTTGATGATCTGGACGTTGCCAAATGCCTTCCGAACATCGCGGATTTCAACCGACGCCATGCATCCCTCCTGGTAGCGGTCCCGCTCTGGCCTAGCCTTCGGGAACGCGCCAACAACCGCCCTGAAAATGTCTGGTCTCTCGCCAGATGAACGAATGACCTCATGCTCCGAAAGGCGCATGAGGCCTGCGCTGATTAGTCAGATTATATGATGTCATTTGTCAAGGGGCGTTTTGGGTGATCTAGTACGTGCAATGGTCATCGACCGCTTGAGGGTCAGTCTCGCCGTGGCGCCGGAAAATCTGCTTCCACATTCTCTGGGAAATCCCGACAGCCTGTTTTCGCAGGTGGCCGATCATCTCGCGCTGCTGATCGTTTCAGGCACCGTGGCGACGGGTGAACTGGTGCCGAACGAAGACAGCATCGGCGAATCCCTGTCCGTGTCGCGCAGCGTTTACCGGGAGGCGGTCAAGTTCCTGTCCGCCAAGGGACTGGTCGAGGCGCGGCCGCGCAGCGGCACCCGCGCCGCTCCGCCCAGCCACTGGAATTTGCTTGATCCGGACGTGCTGCGCTGGACCTTCTCCGTGGGGGCAAGTGACAAGTTTATCCGTGATTTATACGAATTACGGCTGTTTATCGAACCCAATGCGGCTCGTCTTGCGGCCGAGCGGCGAACGCCGCAGCAGGCTGTGGCGCTGAGGGACGCACTGACCGGCATGACCGCGTCGGTCCCCTATTCGGACGACAATATCCGTTACGACGTGGTGTTCCATGACACCCTGCTCGATGCGTGCGGCAATGACGCCATCCGGTGTCTGCGCAGTGTGGTGATGACCACGCTGATGTGGTCGCTTGGCCTGCAGCGGGGCAAGAGCAAGGAAGACTACGCATCGGCGCTGGCCATGCACCGGCGGGTCTGTGAGGCAATCGAGATCAGGGATGGCGCGCTGGCCGAATCGATCATGCGCGCGCTGGTGCATGACGCCCTCGTCGAGACGATGCAGAAGTTCCATGAGCGGGCCGCGGCGCGCCACCTGCGCCCGGCTGCCGAATAAATCATACTTTTGAACCTTGGTAATGCGGGCCTGTCAGCGTTCCGCGATCAGCGCCAGCCCAAGTTCCGTCCGCATCCAGTTCTGGAAGGCGATGATCGTCTCGTCCCCTTCCGCACCATGCGCATAGACCAGCCGGTGTGCCCGAACCATGACGCCAACCGGGCCCAGAGGCATCACCAGCCGGCCGGCGCGAATGAAATCCTGCGCCAGCAATGTCGATTCAAGCGCAATTCCGAACCCGTCTGCCGCCGCCGCCAGCGCCAGAAACGACCGGTCGAACCGCATCCCGCGGCGCGGCGCGGCCAGATCGCCACCGTGCCGGGCGAACCAGCTTTCCCACTGTGCTGTGCACCGCATCGAATGGATGACCGGGGCGCTGGTGATATCGGCGGCGGAGGCGATCGGGTGCTCGGCCAGAAACCCCGGCGCCGCCAATGGTACGACCAGTTCTTCGGCCAGCAGCAGGCCGTTGCAATGCTCGGGCACGGGCCGTGCATGCTGGATGTCGATATCGAAACCCTCGCGCCCGATGCGCACCGGCTCGTTCGAGGACGACAGGGTCACGTCGATGGCGGCATGGGCCCGGATGAACGACTTCAGGCGCGGCATCAGCAGCAGGGTGGCGAAGCTGGGGGCGGAATGGATCGCCAGCCGGCGGCTTTCCTGCCCTGCAGCCAGCCGGGAGGTCGCCGCGATGATCCGGGCGAAACTCTCGCGCAGCGCCTCATGATAGCTGAGCGCCGCTTCGGTCGGATGGATCGCCCGGTTGGCCCGCTGGAACAGGGTGACGCCCAGCCGCGATTCCAGCCCGCGCATCTGGTGGCTGACGGCCGAGGGCGTGACGTTGAGTTGACGGGCGGCTTTGACGAAGCTGCCGGTGTCGATCACCGTCCGGAACGTTGCCAGCCAGTTGAGGGGCGGCATCTGGCCTTTCATCGATGAATCCTGCTCATCTATGATCGCTGAAACTTTCGCTTTTCGATGTAATAAGCCTCTACTATCGTCTGCGCCAAATGAAAAAGCACGGGGTGGAACACGATGTTGCTCAAGGACAAGATTGCCATCATCACAGGCGCTGCCTCAAGGCGCGGTCTCGGCCGGGCGATGGCACAGTTGTTTGCCCAGCACGGCGCGCGCGTTGTCATCCTCGATCTTGATCTCGAACAGGCGCGCGAAGCGGTCGCCAGCCTCAAGGGGCGCGGTCATCTGGCCGGCAAGTGTGACGTCACGCGCCGCAGTGACTGCGACAAGGCGGTCGCCCGCGTCCTCAAGCGCTATGGCCGGGTCGATGTGCTGGTCAACAATGCCGGCATCACCTCGCCGCTGCGCCTGATGATGGCCGATGACGCCAGCTACAATCGCGTGATGGACGTCAACATGCGCGGCACCTACCATATGACGCAGGCCGTTGTGCCGGCGATGCGGGCGCAGAAGGCCGGCTCGATCGTCAATCTCTCCTCGGTCTCGGCCCAGCGCGGCGGCGGCGTGTTCGGCGGCACGGTCTATTCGGCGGCCAAGGGCGCGATCCTCGGCTACACCAAGGCCTGCGCCCGCGAACTTGGGCCGGACAATGTGCGCTGCAACGCCATCTGCCCGTCGCTGATCAACACCGATATCACCGGCGGCCAGCTGACGGCCGAGCAGATGGCCGGGATCATGGCGACCATTCCGATGGGCCGCCCCGGCGAGGCGCACGAGGTGGCCGGGTGCGCGCTGTTCCTGGCGTCCGATCTGTCGAGCTACGTGACCGGTTCGGAAATCGACATCAACGGCGGCAGCCATATCCATTGACACGCGGGCAAGAGGAGGCGGGCTTGGCTTCAACCCATCCCAGTAATGTATCGCTCGACCTGCGTGCCTGGCGCATTCGCCGGCATGCGCTTCGCATGGGCGAGGTGCAGGGGCAGGGCTACATCGCCCAGGCACTCGGCGTCGCCGATGTGCTGGCGGTATCCTATTTCCATGCCCTGACCTATCGCCCAGGCGATCCTGAATGGGAAGGGCGCGACCGGTTCCTGCTGTCGATCGGGCATTATGCCATCGCGCTCTACTCGGCACTGATCGAGGCCGGTATCCTGCCTGAGGACGAGCTGGAAACCTACGGCGGCGACGATTCGCGCATGCCGATGTCCGGCATGGCGGCCTATACGCCGGGGATGGAGATCACCGGCGGCTCGCTTGGCCATGGCCTTGGCATTGCGGTCGGCTTTGCGCTTGGGCTCAAGCGCAAGAAATCCGGCCGGTTCGTCTACAATCTGATGTCCGACGGCGAGCTGGATGAAGGGTCAACCTGGGAAGCGGCGATGGCTGCCTCATCGCACAGGCTCGACAACCTGATCTGCATCGTCGACGTCAACAACATGCAGGCCGATGGCCCCTCGACGCAGATTTCCAATTTCGAGCCGCTGGCGCCAAAGTTCGAGGCGTTCGGCTTCTTCACCCAGCGCGTCAACGGCAATGACATTCCCGCTCTGGTCAAGGCCTTCGATGCGGCGCGCGCCCACACCGGCGCACAGCCGCGTGCCATCATCTGCGACACGAAGATGGCCAAGGGCATTCCGTTTCTCGAGGCGCGCGAGCGCAACCACTTCCTGCGCGTCGAGGCCGACGAATGGCAGAAAGCCCTCGATATTCTCGATGCGGAGAAGCCCCAATGAGCCGGCTCGACAAATACATGCCGCGGACCGTCAAGCGCGGGCCGGACGGTGAAATCCTGAAAACATCCGCCATGATCGCCTCGATTGCCGGGGCCGATCAGCGCACGCTGGCGGCACCGTTCGGCGAGGCGCTGGTCAAATGCGCCGGTTCGGATGAGCGGATCGTCGGGCTGACGGCGGACCTGTCCAAATACACCGATCTGCACGTCTTCGCCAAAGCCTACCCCGACCGGTTTTACCAGATGGGCATGGCCGAGGCGGTGCTGATGAGCGCGGCGGCTGGTCTTGCGCGGGAGGGGTTCCAGTCCTGGGCGACGACCTATGCGGTTTTTGCCTCGCGCCGCGCTTATGACTTCATCTGCATGGCGATTGCGGAAGAAAACCTCGATGTGAAGATCGTCTGCGCGTTGCCGGGTCTGACCACCGGCTATGGCCCGTCGCATCAGGCAACCGAGGATCTGGCGATCTTCCGCGGCCTGCCCAACATGACGATCATCGATCCGTGCGATGCCGAGGACATCAGACAGATTGTCCCCGCCATTTCGGCCTACAGGGGTCCGGTCTACATGCGTCTGCTGCGCGGACAGGTGCCGCTGGTGCTCGATGAGTACGGCTACAGGTTCGAGCTTGGCAAAGCGAAGATGATCCGTGACGGGCGCGATGTTCTGGTCATCTCGTCCGGCCTGATGACCATGCGCGCGCTCGAGGCGGCCAAGGCCTTGCAGAAGGACAGCATCGATGTCGCGGTGCTGCATGTGCCGACCATCAAGCCGCTGGATATCGAGACGATCAGCCGCGAAGCGGGAAAAGCGGGCCGCATGGTGGTCGTGGCCGAGAACCACACCGTTGTCGGCGGTCTGGGCGAAGCGGTGGCCGGGGTGCTGATGCGCGGCAATATCCGCCCGCCGGCGTTTCACCAGATTGGCCTGCCGGACCAGTTCCTCGATGCCGGCGCGCTGCCAACCCTGCATGACCGCTATGGTATTTCGACCAGCGAGATGGTCCGCGCGATCAGGGTGTGGCAGGGCTAGCCCTCCGTTTCGGCAACGCCGGGCTTGGCCGGGGCGAGCGGCACGAACGCTGTCCGCTCCGGCTTGAGATCGACCAGCGGCGTTCCGTCGACGCAGTCGAGGCCGCGGACCAGCAGCACGCCGTCCTCGACACCGGCCAGTGTCACGATCGACGTGGCGATCGGATTGGGACGCACCGGCGAGCGCAGCGCGAAGGTGCCGATCGGTGCGCCGTGCGTGCGCGGGCTCTGCAGAACAAGGTCGCGCCGGGCCTGATGCATCCAGTACAGCACTTCGATCCGCTCATACGCGTCGATGCCGGTGAGCGCCTCGCGCCACGGCGGGTCGATCTCGATCCGGCACAGCGGACCATCCGGGCGGCCCCGTCTCGGGCACTCCGCCCGTGATGCGAACGGCGTCCGAATCCGCCCGATGAACACCAGTGCGGCATCGCATCGGTCCGGCAGCGCGGCCTCCTGTTCGCCGGGGCGGGTCGCATCGAACGGACTGGCGTTTTTCGTGATCACAGAGGCCTCCTCATGCCTTGACAACCACCCGGCATCGTCCTTGTATGTTGTATACAGAATGCTTGGCGGGCGCCTGATGACGTCCCCTTCGAGGACCTATCATGGGTTTGCCGCGCCTGCTGATCCGCATGATCGAAAACCTGCTGATTGCCGGTTTCGTCGCCATGATCGCACTGGTCTTCGGCAATGTCGTCCTGCGCTACGGCTTTGATTCCGGCATCATCATGGCCGAAGAGGTCTCGCGCGTCATCTTCGTCTGGCTGACGTTCGGCGGGGCCTATCTTGTCGCGCGCGAGGGCGGGCATCTCGGCATGACGATGCTGGTGGCGCGGTTGTCGCCATCCGGCCAGCGCGCGTGCCGCCTCGCGGCTGAGGCGCTGTCGCTGCTGTGCATGGCGCTGGTGGTGATCGGCTGCTGGCGGCAGATCGTGATCAACATCGACAATCATGCGCCGGTCACCGGCATTCCGCTCGCCGTCACGTATATCGCCGCGTTCGTCTGCGGTCTGGGCATCGCCGCGCTGAACATCGACGCGATCTGGCGCATCCTGACCGGGCGGATGCAACCGGACGAGTATGTGACCGGTACCGAATCGGAAGAGTTCGCCGCCACCGCCTCGCATGAGCCGGGAGCCCGGCGATGACGGCGGTCGTCTTCCTGTCCTCGCTGATCGGATCGATGGCAATCGGCATGCCGATCGCCATAGCCCTGCTGGCCTGCGGCGTCGCGCTGATGCTCTGGCTCGGCGCGTTCGATGCCCAGATTGTTGCGCAGAACCTTGTCGGCGGGGCGGACAGTTACCCGCTGATGGCCGTTCCGTTCTTCATGCTGGCCGGCGAACTGATGAATGCCGGCGGGTTGTCGCGGCGCATCATCCATCTTGCCGTGACGCTGTTTGGCCATGTCCGCGGCGGGCTTGGCTATGTCGCGGTGCTGGCAGCGCTGGTGATGGCGTCGATTTCCGGCTCGGCTGTCGCCGATACGGCGGCGCTGGCCGCGATCCTGATCCCGATGATGCGGCAGGCCGG
>CALCZO010000075.1 GCA_937903315.1 uncultured Alphaproteobacteria bacterium | reverse complement strand
GGCCGCGACCTGATCGAGCACATCCAGTCGCGCCCGACCTGTGACGTCAACGGCATCTGGGGCGGCTATACCGGCGAGGGCGCGAAAACCGTCATCGCCGCCGAGGCGCGGGCGAAGATCTCGTTCCGCCTCGTCGGCGCGCAGGATCCTGAGGCGGTCAAGGCAGCCTTCTATGCCTTTGTGAAGAAGCAGGTGCCGGCCGATTGCTCGGTCGAGTTCATCGACATGAAGGGCTCGCGCGCGATCTCGCTGCCCTATGCGTCCCCGGCCATCACCGCCACGCGTGCGGCGCTGAAGGCCGAATGGGGCCGCGAGCCGGCGGCGGTCGGCTCGGGCGGATCGATCCCGATCGTCGGCGATTTCAAGCGCATTCTCGGGCTCGACAGCGTGCTTGTCGGCTTCGGTCTCGAAGACGACCGCGTTCATTCGCCGAATGAGAAATACGACCTCAAGAGCTTTGCCAAGGGTGCCCGGTCATGGGCGCGCATTCTCGACGCGCTGGCCCGCGCACCGGGCATCAGCGGCGGAAAATCCGCTTGATCAGAAACGGGATCAGGATCGGGCCGAGGGTACGCAGCAGGGATTTCAGCATAGTGGGTCCAATGAGGTGCAGGATCGACCGGAGATGTAGGGCGCAGACACGCACATTTCCAGTCGCGCCCCGGCTTTTCCTCGCCCGCTTTTGCGGTTAAACGGGAGCAATGAACCTGTTCGAACGCCCCGAAAAGAAGACCGGTCTCGAAGCCATCGTCGAGTATGGCGACGGCGATTACCGCATCATGCGCCACGGCAGCTTCGTGCGCTGCGCGGTGACCGGCGCGGTCATCCCGCTTGATCAGTTGCGTTACTGGTCCGTCGCGCGGCAGGAGGCCTATGCCACGCCCGAGGCCTCGCTTACCGCCCACCGCCGCGGGCCGGGCTGATCCGGGCGCTGATCTGGTCGAGCAGCGCGTCGGGCAGCGTCACAGTCACCGGCAGCGCCAGCGTCGCCGCCGCCAGCGCATCCAGCGCCGGTGAGCCTTTGAGCCGCACAAGGTCCTTTTCCGTTGTCACCGGGGTCAACCCGCGCGCCTTTGCGGCGGCAAGAAGCTGTTCGGCCTCCTGATCGGTGTAGCGGTGGTGATCGGCGAACGCATGCGCGCCCTCGATCTTCGCGTAGAGACCGGTCAGCGTTTCGAAGAATTTTTCCGGCCGCCCGATGCCGGCGAACGCCAGCACACGGGTTCCGCCGATCCGGTCAGCGGTGGCGTCATCCACGGCAAGATTGGTGCGGAACACCGGCTTTCCGGCCACGCCCGCTGCCGACACCGCGTCCGTGATGCCCTTGCCCATGCCGATGGCGATGACAGCATCGACATGGCTGGCCTGCACCGCAACCGGCGCGCGCAGCGGCCCGGCCGGCACGCACAGCCCGTTGCCGAAGCCCACACCGCCATCGACCACGGCGAGGGTGAAATCCTTGGCGAGCGCCGGGTTCTGCAATCCGTCGTCCATCACGATCACCGATGCCCCGCGCTCGCGCGCCAGCCGCGCGCCCGCCACCCGGTCGCGTGCCACCACGGTCGGTGCCACGCGCGCCAGCAGCAGCGGCTCATCGCCGACAGCGGCGGAATCATGGATCGCGGGATCGACCACCACCGGCCCGGCCAGCGTGCCGCCATAGCCGCGCGTCAGCAGCACCGGCGTTTCGCCTGCGGCGATCAGGGCGCGCGCCAGCGCCAGCGCCACTGGCGTCTTGCCTGCACCGCCGGCGGTGAAATTACCGATGCAGACCACCGGCACACCAGCCACTGCGCCCGCGCGCGCCATGCGCTGTCCGGTCAGCCAGCCGTAGACGTGGCCTGCCGGCATCAGCAGCGCCGCCGCGATGCCGGGCGTGCGGTCCCACCAGAATGCCGGGGCCTTCATGCCTGCCGCTCCCGCGCCCGCCCGAGCAGCGGCGCCAGCGCCGCCATCGTCCGCGCGACCGCGCCGCCGAGCCCGTCTGCTGTTGCCGCGGCGGCGGCACTCATCATAGCCAGCGCGGCCGGCTCGGCGAGACATTCGGCGATGACGCCGCCCAGCCGGTCCGGGTCATCGATCAGGCGCGCGCCGCCGCCAGCATCGAACGCCGCATAGACATCGGTGAAATTGAACACATGCGGCCCGTGCAGCACGCCGACGCCGAGCCGCGCCGGCTCGATCGGGTTCTGCCCGCCATGCGGGATATACGAGCCGCCGAGCACCGCCAGCGGGGCCAGCCGGTAGATCAGCCCGAGTTCGCCGATCGTGTCGGCGATATAGAGCGCCGTCTCCTCGGTGATCGCTTGGCCCGTCGATCGTCGCGCCGCGTCAAGCCCGGCCGTCGTCGCCAGCGCGTGGATCGGTTCGCCCCGGTGCGGATGGCGCGGCGCGATGATGGTCAGCAGCCCCGGCAGCCGTTCAGCGGCCGTCCGGTGCGCGGCCAGCATCAATGCCTCCTCGCCCGGATGGGTGCTGGCGATGACGACCACCGGTCGCGCACCGATGCGCGCCTTCAGGGCCGCCAGTTCCATCCTGTCGCAGCCGAGCGCCGCGACATCGAACTTGAGGTTGCCCGGCATCTCGACGCGGCCCGCGCCAAGCGCGCGGTAGCGCGCCGCATCGCCATCGCTCTGCGCCAGCACCAGCGCGACATCATCCATCACCGCGCCGATCATGCCGGGCAGGCGGCGCCATGTCCGCAGCGA
>CALCZO010000074.1 GCA_937903315.1 uncultured Alphaproteobacteria bacterium | reverse complement strand
GCGCAGCCACTTGCGCTCGCCCGACGAGATGAACTGGTCGAACAGCACCTGCGCCCCGTTGGCGAAGTCGCCGAACTGGCCTTCCCACATCGTCAGTGCGTTCGGTTCGGTGACCGAATAGCCGTATTCGAAGCCGAGGACCGCCTCTTCCGAGAGCATCGAGTTGATGACCTCGTAGCGCGCCTGCCCCTCGCGGATGTGGTTGAGCGGGGTGAAGCGGTTCTCGTTGGTCTGGTCGATCAGCACCGAATGACGCTGGCTGAAGGTGCCGCGTTCGCAATCCTGACCGGACAGGCGGACAGCATGGCCTTCATCAACCAGCGTCCCGATCGCCAGCGCCTCGCCCATCGCCCAGTCGATCCCCTCGCCGGTCTCGATCATCTTCGCCCGCCCCTCAAGGAAGCGCTGGATCGTCCGGTGGACGTTGAACCCTTGCGGAATCGCCGTGATGGCGCCGCCGATACGCTTCAGCCTGTCCATTTCGACGCCGGTGGTGCCGCGCCGGGGATCGTCACGCATCTCTGAAACGGCCTTGAAGCCCTGCCAGTAGCCCTCGAGCCAGTCGGCCTTGTTCGGCTTGTAGGAATGGCCGGCATCGAATTCGGCTTCCAGCCGGGCATTCCAGTCGGCCTTCATCTTGTCGATTTCGCCCTGCGTGACCACCTTCTCGGCGATCAGCTTTTCGCTGTAGATTTCAAGCGTCGAGCGGTGCGCGCGGATTTTCTTGTACATCAGCGGCTGGGTAAAGGCCGGCTCGTCGCCCTCGTTGTGGCCGAAGCGGCGATAGCACCACATGTCGACCACGACCGGCTTCTGGAATTTCTGCCGGAACTCGGTGGCCACCTTGCAGGCGAACACCACCGCCTCGGGATCGTCTCCGTTGACGTGGAAGATCGGCGCCTCGACGATCTTCGCCATGTCGGAGGGATAGGGCGAGGACCGCGAGTACCGCGGATAGGTGGTAAAGCCGATCTGGTTGTTGATGATCACCGAGATCCAGCCGCCGGTCCGGTGGCCCTTCAGGCCCGAGAGGCCGAAACATTCGGCCACCACGCCCTGACCGGCAAAGGCGGCATCCCCGTGGATCAGCAGCGGCAGAACCGGTGTCCGGTCCTCCGGCGTGCAGTTCTTCTGGTCCTGCTTGGCGCGCACGCGCCCCAGCACGACCGGATTGACGATTTCCAGGTGCGACGGATTGGGCGTCAGCGACAGATGGACGTCGTTGCCGTCGAACGACCGGTCCGACGAGGCCCCCAGATGATACTTCACGTCGCCCGAACCTTCGACGTCATCCGGCGCGTTCGAACCACCCTTGAACTCATGGAACAGCGCGCGGTGCGGCTTGGACATCACCTGCGTCAGCACGTTGAGGCGGCCGCGGTGGGCCATGCCGAGCACGATTTCCTTGACCCCGAGATTGCCACCGCGCTTGATGATCTGCTCCAGCGCCGGGATCAGCGCTTCGCCGCCATCGAGGCCGAAACGCTTGGTGCCGGTGAACTTCTTGTCGAGAAACTTCTCGAAGCCCTCGGCCTCGACCAGCTTGTTGAGGATCGCCCGCTTGCCCTCGCGGGTGAAGGTGATTTCCTTCTCCGGTCCCTCGATGCGCGCCTGAAGCCAGGACTTCTGCGCCGGATCGGAGATGTGCATGAACTCGTAGCCGAGCGTCGAGCAATAGGTGCGGCGCAGGATCGCCATCATCTCGCGGATGGTGGCGAACTCCAGACCCAGCACATGATCGATGAAGATCTTGCGGTCCCAGTCGCTGTCGGTGAAGCCGTAGGACGAGGGATGCAGTTCCTCATGGTCCTTGGCCGGCTCGATGCCGAGCGGATCGAGATCGGCATGCAGGTGGCCGCGCATGCGGTAGGCACGGATCATCATCAGCGCATGGACCGAATCGCGCGCCGCCGCCTGAAGTTCCGCCGGGCTCGCGCCGCCCTTGGCCGCCGCCTTGTCCTTGAGCTTGTCGCCCACGGCCTTTTCAACCGCGCCCCAGTTGCCGTCCAGCGCCGAGATCAGATCGTTGCGCGCCACGACCGGCCAGTTCGCCTTCAGCCACGACGGGCCGGGCGTCACCTCGCCCAGAAGCGCCTCGAGATAGGCGGCATTGGTGCCTGAAAGCGCCGTCAGATCGGCGTTGGTGTCGACATCGCGTTCCATGAGGATCGGCCTTCCGCTGGATCAAAACCGGGATGGAAAACCGGCGCCCTTCAGCGCCGGTCCAGTCTTATGCTTATTTGCCCTTGAGGACATCGACGAGCGTTTTGCCCAGACGCGCCGGCGAGGGCGAGACGCGGATACCCGCCGCCTCCATCGCCGCGATCTTGTCTTCCGCGCCGCCCTTGCCGCCCGAGATGATCGCGCCGGCATGGCCCATGCGGCGGCCCGGAGGCGCCGTGCGCCCGGCAATGAAGCCGACCATCGGCTTCTTGCGCCCGCGCTTGGCCTCGTCCTTGATGAACTGCGCCGCGTCTTCTTCCGCCGAACCGCCGATCTCGCCGATCATGATGATCGATTCGGTCTTGGGATCGGCCAGGAACATCTCCAGCATGTCGATATACTCGGTACCCTTGACCGGATCGCCGCCGATGCCGACCGCCGTGGTCTGGCCGAGGCCTTCCTGCGTGGTCTGGAACACCGCCTCATAGGTCAGCGTGCCCGAGCGCGAGACGATGCCGACATTGCCCGGCCGGAAGATGTTGGCCGGCATGATGCCGATCTTCGATTCGCCCGCAGTCACCACGCCGGGGCAGTTCGGCCCGATCAGGCGTGACTTCGATCCCGAAAGCGCGCGCTTGACGCGGATCATGTCGGCGACCGGAATGCCTTCGGTGATGCAGACGATCAGCGGGATTTCGGCCTGGATCGCTTCGCAGATCGCGTCCGCCGCGCCGGGGGGCGGCACATAGACGACCGAGGCGTCCGCCCCCGTCGCATGGCGCGCTTCGGCCACGGTGTCGAACACCGGCAGGCCGAGGTGGATCGAGCCACCCTTGCCGGGCGAGGTGCCGCCGACCATCTGCGTGCCATAGGCAATCGCCTGTTCGGAATGGAAGGTGCCGTTCTTGCCGGTGAAGCCCTGGCAGATGACGCGTGTGGTCTTGTCGATCAGAATGGACATGGTGTGTTTCCTCAGCCCTTCACGGCCTTGACGATCTTCTGCGCGGCATCATCAAGGTCATCCGCCGGGATGACGTTGAGGCCGCTGTCGCGGATGATCGCCTTGCCTTCCTCGACGTTCGTGCCTTCGAGCCGCACGACCAGCGGCACCTGCAGCCCGACCGCCTTGACCGCGCCGATCACGCCGCGCGCGATGACGTCGCACTTCATGATGCCGCCGAAGATGTTGACCAGAATGCCCTTCACCTGCGGATCGGCAGTGATGATCTTGAACGCCGCCGTCACCTTCTCTTCCGAAGCGCCGCCGCCCACGTCGAGGAAGTTGGCCGGCTCGGCACCATAGAGCTTGATGATGTCGAGCGTCGCCATCGCCAGACCAGCGCCGTTGACCATGCAGCCGATCGTGCCATCGAGCGCGATATAGGCCAGGTCATATTTGGACGCCTCGATCTCCTTGGCGTCCTCTTCGGTCTCGTCGCGCAGCGCCATGACGTCCGGGTGACGGTAGAGGGCGTTGGAATCGAAGCTGATCTTGGCGTCGAGCACCTTGAGATTGCCGTCCGTCGTCACGATCAGCGGGTTGATCTCGAGCATGCTCATGTCCTTCTCGGTGAAGGCCCTGTAGAGCTTGGCGCCGATGGCTTCGGCCTGCTTGGCGAGGTCTCCGGTCAGTCCGAGTGCCTTGGCGATCGCCCGGCCGTGGTGGCCCATATAGCCGGTCGCCGGATCGACCGAGAAAGTGATGATCTTCTCGGGAGAGTCGTGGGCGACCTCCTCGATGTTCATGCCGCCTTCGGTCGACACCACGAACGCGACGCGCGAGGTTTCCCGATCGACGAGCATCGACAGGTAGAATTCCTTGGCGATGTCGGAGCCGTCCTCGATGTAGAGGCGGTTGACCTGCTTGCCGGCTGCCCCGGTCTGGAGCGTCACCAGCGTGTTGCCCAGCATCTCGCCGGCATGGGCCTTGACCTCATCGACCGACTTGGCCAGGCGCACGCCGCCCTTGGCATCGGCGGCAAGTTCCTTGAACTTGCCCTTGCCGCGCCCGCCGGCATGAATCTGCGACTTCACCACAAAGAGCGGTCCCGGCAGTTTCGTCGCCGCAGCGACCGCCTCGTCGACCGTGAACGCCGCAAAACCGGCGGAGACGGGGCAGCCAAACTCCTTGAGGACGGCCTTGCCCTGATATTCATGGATGTTCATGGTGTTCCACCCTTCTGGAGCGCATCATCACGCCATCGGCACCGCTGCCGGACGGCGGGTCGGGAAAGGAAGGAGCCGGCCCGAGATGGGACCGGCTCCCTTGGCAACCGTCAGCCCAGCGCCGGGTTGATCTGCTTGCAGGCGGCAATCAGGCCCTTCACGGACGCGACAGACTTGCCGAACATGGCCGTCTCCTCGCCCTTGAGCTTGATCTTGACGATCCGCTCGACCCCCTTTTCGCCGATCACCACCGGCACGCCGATGAACATGCCGTTGCAGTCCGCGCCGTATTCGTTCTTGAGATAGGCGGCGCAGGGCAGGACGCGCTTCTGGTCCTTGAGGTAGGATTCGGCCATGGCGATCGCGGAAGCCGCCGGGGCATAGAACGCCGAACCGGTCTTGAGCAGCGCGACGATCTCGCCGCCGCCCTTGCGGGTGCGGTCGACGATCGCGTCAATCCGCTCCTGCGTCGTCCACTTCATCTTGACCAGATCGGGCAGCGGAATGCCGGCAACCGTCGAGTAGCGGGTCAGCGGCACCATGTCGTCGCCATGGCCACCGAGAACGAAGGCCGAGACATCCTTGACCGATACCTTGAACTCATCGGCGAGGAAGTGGCGGAAGCGGGCCGAATCAAGCACGCCGGCCATGCCGACGATCTTGTTCGGCTTGACGCCGGAGAATTTCTGCAGTGCCCAGACCATCGCATCGAGCGGATTGGTGATGCAGATCACGAACGCCTTGGGGGCGTATTCCTTGATGCCCTTGCCGACCGATTCCATCACCTTGAGGTTGATGCCGATCAGATCGTCGCGGCTCATGCCCGGCTTGCGCGGCACGCCGGCGGTGACGATCACCACATCGGCGCCGGCAATGTCGGCATAGGAATTGGCGCCCTTGAGCCCGGCATCGAAGCCATCGACCGGCGCGGATTCGGCCAGATCGAGCGCCTTGCCCTGCGGCGTGCCCTCGGCAATATCGAACAGGACGACGTCGCCCAGTTCCTTCAGGGCTGCGAGATGAGCAAGTGTGCCGCCGATTTGTCCGGCACCGATGAGAGCGATCTTCCGACGCGCCATGGCGAGAATGTCCTCTGTCTGGGGTTAGGGCCCGTAAACGTACCCCGGGAAGACAATGTCAGCCTGCCCGGCTTTCCAAGTCGAGGCGCCATGCCTCTACCGGCCGGCACCACCACTGGCGCTGTGATAGCCATGCCG
>CALCZO010000073.1 GCA_937903315.1 uncultured Alphaproteobacteria bacterium | reverse complement strand
TCCCGGAAGGGATTCGAACCCCTGACCTACGGTTTAGGAAACCGTTGCTCTATCCTGCTGAGCTACCGGGACGAACCGACCAGCAAGCCCCATTAGCGCCTGCTGGCCAGAACTTCAATCACGTCACGCCAAAATGCAAGACGCCGCCGACCTGTCCCGGTCGACGGCGTCCGCAT
Organism: uncultured Alphaproteobacteria bacterium; assembly: GCA_937903315.1. Taxonomy (GTDB): domain Bacteria; phylum Pseudomonadota; class Alphaproteobacteria; order Rhizobiales; family Beijerinckiaceae; genus JAIUNP01. The sequence goes on along the minus strand of CALCZO010000073.1, from coordinate 4,575 downwards.
GCAATCAGGCACCCGGGGGTGCCGTGGGCGCTGTCAGTACTTGTAGGTGATGCCCGCGCCGATCAGCCACGGATCGAGCTTGGCCTTGCCGGTCACCTCGATGCCGCTGACAACCGCGCGATACTCAGGCTGGAGGAACAGCTTCTTGACATCGAAGTTGACGCCCCAGTTCTTGGTCAACATGACGTCAACACCGGCCTGCAGCGCCAGACCGAACGAGTTCTTGACGTTGAACGCGTCGAACAGACCCTTTTCCTTCTCCCCGAGGAAGAAGGTGTAGTTCACGCCGGCGCCGACATACGGCTTGATCGTGTCAGTGAGGTAGAAGTGATACTGGGCCGTCAGGGTCGGCGGCAGCAGCCAGGCACTGCCGACTTTACCGGGGACCGCCCCGGCAAGGGCGTTCGCGGTCTTGATCGTGTGCGGGGTCGTGCCGAGAATCAGTTCAACCGCGAAATTGCGATTGAAGAAATAGGTGATGTCGAGTTCAGGAACGAACGAGTTCGACACCGAAAGATTGTTGCTGCGCCCGTTGAACGGCGTGCCCCACAGGCTGACGGTGCTGCGATCCTCCGGCACAACGGCCAGACCACGGACGCGGACCATCCACGGATTGAACGCCTCGATCGCCGGCGCCATCACCGGCTTTTTTGCAGTCGCGAGATCAGCCGCCATGGCCGACGTCGATGCAAGCAGAACCGCCGCGCTGACGGCAGTAAGAAATGTGGTCTTCATGACAGCCCCGATCCGTCTGATATGCTGCCCGGAAGGTTGCCTGCGGGCGATGTTGGCCGCACTATCAGGCTGTGTCCCGAGCCCATGGGTCTGGTTGGTGAACGGAGATATGATCTGCGCCTGGCAAATGACGCATAGGTTGATCTATGTCAAAAACGCACTGCGTGTTTTGCATGGACAGGGCATGCTGTTGCGAAATTGCCATAAGTCGATGCGCCTGATCAGAACCTGCCTGTTGGCCGGGACCCTCGTCGCACCGGGCGGCGCGTCGGCGTGCCTGTCGGACGCGCCTCAGCATGCAGACGTCAGGGCCGTACACGAAACGGGCGATATCGTGCTTGGCGATGGCCGTATCCTGTCGCTCGCCGGGATTCTCTGGCCGTCCCTTGCCGATGCCGCATCGAGACGGCGGCTGCAACGGGAACTGGCGACAGAACTGCATGGCGGCCGGATCGCCTTCGAGCCGGTCGGCGGGCGCGATCGCTGGTCGCGCCAGCCGGCGTATGTCGCCTCCCGAGAAAGCACCGAAGCGGGCGACGGCCTGCTCCAGAGCGCGGTGCTGGCCGCAGGGCTGGCCTACCACTGGCCTTCGGGCCCGGCAGGGCCTTGTGTCGGCAGGCTTTTGGCAGCCGAACAACAGGCCAGAGAAGCGCGGCTGGGACTTTGGTCGAGCCTCCATCAGCGAAAGACCCGCTGGAGATTGCGCAGCGACGAGACAGCGCCTATCTCACTGTCGATTGTGTTGACAGCGCGGGTGCGGTCTGTCCGGCCCGGTCGCTCGGTCATGTTTGTCAATGTCGTGGGCCCGCGCGGCAAGACCCCGGGCTTGTCGATGAGCAACAAGGTGGCAGATGCGATGCGTCGGACAGGTTGGAACGAGACTCAATGGATCGGACAGCGGATCATCGCCCGCGCCATCGTCGTTGATCCTTCAGGGCGCAGACTGGTGATCCCCTCCCCGGCGCATGTCCAGGTCGTCGAGACAAGCAGAACGCCATGAACGCCGTACCATTCATCGTCCCCGCACATCCGGCGGCCCGAAGGGGCGGCATTGTTGCGATCGTGTGTCTCTTGCTGGGCGGCTGCGCTTCCGATCTGCTCATGCTCGGACCCGCAGCGACGCCCGCCAATGTCGAGTTGCCATCAGGCGCGCCGCGTGTGGTCGGCGCGGAAAGTGCGACAGCGCGCGAGCACAAGCGTCTTGTGGATGCTTTCGGCGGCGAGTATCCGGCCCCGGCCGTTCAGGCGATCCTCAGTTCCCTGCTGATCCAGTTGCGCAACGGCACCGATCTGCCGGGGCTTGACTACAAGGTGACGATCCTCAACTCCGGTCTCGTGAACGCCTTCGCGCTGCCCAACGGCCATCTGTATGTCACGCGCGGTCTGCTCATTCTCGCCAATGACCAGTCCGAAGTGGCATCGGTGCTCGCCCATGAAATCGCTCATGTCACGGCCCGGCATGCCATGGAGCGGGCCGAACTTGAAAACCGGTCGATTCTGGTCAGCCGCGTCCGTGCCGAGGTGCTCAACAACCCCGGCGCCGCGCAACTGGTGCGGGATCAGGCACAGGTGGCCATCGCCAGCTTCTCCCGCAATCAGGAACTGGAAGCAGACAAGCTCGGGGTGAGAACACTGTCGGTGGCAGGATTCGACCCCTATGGCGCACATCGGTTCCTGCACGCGCTCGACCGCAACAGCGCCCTGCTCGACCGGCAGGCGGACAGTCGCGGACAATCGCAGAAGCTCGACTTCACGGCCACCCATCCGACTACGCCCGACCGGATCCAGCAGGCGCTGCTCGCCGCCCGCCAGCATGGCGCGCCCGGCGTGGTGCCTGTGGAGCGCAACCGCTGGCTCAATGCCCTGACCGGCATGATCTACGGCGAGGATTCCAAGGAAGGGTTTGTCCGTGGCCGGACGTTCCTGCATCCGCGTCTGGGGATCAGCTTCACCGCGCCTGACGGGTTCGTGCTGGAAAATTCCGCCCAGGCTGTCCTCGGAATGACCGAAGGCGCAACCGAAGCGTTGCGGTTCGACAGCGCCCGGATTGCACAGGACAAGCCGCTGGACGAGTTCATCCGTGAGAACCGGATCGAGGGACTCGACCTGACTGACATCCAGACGCTTGCCGTCAACGGTCATTCCGCCGCAACGGGTCTGGCGCGCGGTGCAGACTGGACCTTCCGGATCTTTGCCGTGCGCATCGGCCCGCAGGTGTACCGGATGATCATGGCCGCGCGGCAGTTCACGCCCGAGACGGACCGCCGGTTCATGGCCGCCTTCGAAAGCTTCCGTAAGTTGACCGCCGAAGAGCAGGCGCGCGCCAGACCGCTGCGCATCGCGATACACACCGCACGGCGCGGCGAAACGCCGGACGATCTCAGCCAGCGCATGGGCGGTGTGAACAGGCCACTGGAGCGGTTCCTGATCATCAACGGGCTGGAGCAGGGCGCCAATCTCGAACCGGGCCGGCTCTACAAGACCATTATCGACTGATCACGGGCAGCACGACTGCCGTCTGCCTCACCCGGTGTTGCGCAGGCCTGCCGCAATGCCGTTGATGGAAATCAGGATGCCGCGCCGGGTCTTTTCGTCCTGCTGGCCGACGCGCCAGCGCCGGATCAGTTCCACCTGAAGATGGTTGAGCGGTGCGATGTAGGGAAACCGATGGCGGATCGACCGCGCCAGCGCAGGGTTCTCGGCCAGCCGATCCGCCGTACCGGTGATCGTGGCAAGCGCCTCGGTGGTGCGCTGCCACTCGGCACGGATGGCCTCCGAGATGCGCAGCGCCAGCGCCCGGTCGGGCACCAGCGCGGCATAGCGCGGCAGCATCGTGATATCGGCCTTGGCCAGCACCATGTCGACATTGGACAGGAGGGTATGGAAGAACGGCCAGTCGCCATACATCCGCCGGAGCAGCCCTTCGGCATCCCCGCCGCCCGTCCCAAGAAAATCAGCGACGGCGGTCCCGAATCCGTACCAGCCCGGCAGGGTCAGCCGCGCCTGCCCCCATGAGAAGGACCACGGAATGGCGCGCAGGTCCTCGATCCGGCGGTTGGCCTTGCGGGAGGCCGGGCGCGAGCCGATGTTGAGTTCGGCGATTTCCGAAATCGGCGTGGCGGCAAAGAAGAACTCGGTGAAGCCCGGATCGTCATAGACGAGCGCGCGATAGCTGCGGGTCGAGGCTGCCGAAATCGCCTCCGCGGCATCGAGGAAGGCCTGCGGTGCCGTCTCGTTCGTGGACAGCAGCGTCTTCTCGATTGTCGCGGCAACAAGCGTTTCGAGATTGCGTCGGCCGATATCCGGATTGGCGTATTTGGAGGCGATGACCTCGCCCTGCTCGGTCAGCCGGATCTGCCCGGTGACCGTGCCGGGCGGCTGGGCAAGGATCGCCTGATAGGATGGCCCGCCGCCGCGCCCGACGGTACCGCCGCGGCCATGGAACAGGCGCAGATGCACGCCAAGCTCGTCCGAGAACAGCCGGGCCAGCGCGGTCGAGGCACGGTACAGTTCCCAGTTCGAGGTGAAATAGCCGCCGTCCTTGTTGCTGTCGGAATAGCCAAGCATCACCTCCTGCTCGGCCCCCATCGCGCGGACCATCGCAGCGATACCCGGAAGGGCGAAGAAGGCACGCATGATGCCCTCGGCCTGCCGGAGATCGCCGATCGTCTCGAACAACGGCACCACCACCAGCGCGGCGCGGGCATCGGCATCGCCCAGAACGCCGGTGAACAGCCCCGTCTCCTTCTGGAGCACCAGCACTTCGAGAAGATCGGACACGCTTTCGGTATGGCTGATGATGGCGTGACGGATGGCCTGCGCGCCGATCTGGCCACGCAG
>CALCZO010000072.1 GCA_937903315.1 uncultured Alphaproteobacteria bacterium | reverse complement strand
CCTCGACCCCAACCTTGGCAAGGTTGTGCTCTACCCCTGAGCTACACCCGCATCCTTGGCCGGCGAACCGGCGACGGAGGCTGCTATGCAACATTTGGCGTTTGCGCGCAAGCCCGTTATCAAGCCAAAAATGAAATGACGCTTCAGGAACGCCGCATGACCGCGCCCGATCAGGATCTCGCCATTGCCCGACCGTTGTTTGCCCGGCTCGCTGCCCTTGGCATCGCCCATGCGACACTGACCCATGCTGCGGTGTTCACGGTCACCGAATCGCAGGCCCTGCGCGGCACGATTGCCGGGGCCCATGCCAAGAACCTGTTCGTCAAGGACAAGAAGGGTCGCCTGTTTCTCGTCACCGCCCGCGAGGACCTGAAAATTGACCTCAAGCGCCTGCACGAGGCGATCGGCGCGCAGGGTCGGGTGTCGTTTGCCACTGCCGAGCAGCTGCGCGCCCACCTGGGTGTCGAGCCGGGCTCGGTGACGCCGTTTGCCGCGCTCAATGATACCGAAGGCCGCGTGACGGTCGTGCTCGATGCCGGTCTGGTCAGCGAGCCTGTGCTCAACTTCCATCCGCTGACCAACACCGCGACGACAACGATCTCCAACACCGACATCATCCGGTTCCTCACCGACACCGGCCATCCGCCGCAGATCGTGACCTTGCCCGAACAGCCCGCGGCAGGTGAGGACGACGCATTGCCAAACCCGCGCTGAATGCCCATCTAGCAGCCGAACCTTTCGCGAATGGACGAGATCGCCATGTTGCCCAATACCCAGACCGACGACGCCCTGGTGTCCGATACGACAACGGCCCGGTTCCGCGCCGATGTGATGACCGAATCGACCCGGCGGCCGGTCCTGGTCGATTTCTGGGCGCCATGGTGCGGCCCCTGCAAGCAGTTGACCCCGGTGATCGAGAAGGTGATCAAGGCTGCGGCCGGCAAGGTCAAGCTCGTCAAGATGAACATCGACGAGCATCCCGAGATCGCCGGCCAGCTCGGCATCCAGTCGATTCCCGCCGTCGTCGCGTTCAAGAACGGCCAGCCGGTCGACGCGTTCATGGGCGCGGTGCCGGAAAGCCAGATCAAGGCCTTCATCGAAAAGCTTGTCGGCCCGATCGGCGCGGGCAGCGCGGAGGAGGTGTTCAGGACCGCCGGTGAGCTTCTGGCCGCCGGCGATCTCGGCGGCGCAGCCGAGGCCTTTGCCGGCGTGCTGGCGGTGCAGGAAGGTCACCTCGGCGCCCTTGCAGGTCTGGCGCGGGTCCAGATGGAGACCGGCAACCTTGAACAGGCCCGGCGCATCCTCGACACGATCCCCGAGGCCAAGCGGTCCGACGCGGCAGTGGCCGGCGTTCTCGCCCAGCTTGAACTGGCCGAGCGCGCCGCAAGTCTCGGCGATCTGGCCGATCTCGAACAGCGCATCGCCGCCAATCCTGCCGACCATCAGGCCCGGTTCGATCTGGCGGTCGCGCTCAACGCTAAGGGCTTTCGCACCGAGGCCGCCGATCATCTGCTCGAGATTATCCGGCGTGACCGGAGCTGGGACGAGGACGGCGCCCGCAGGCAGCTCGTCCAGCTGTTCGAGGCCTGGGGCCCGATGGACGAGGTGACCATGTCGGCGCGGCGCAGGCTGTCGACCTATCTGTTCCGCTAGGCAAGGGAAAGGACGGGCCATGCCCTCCAATGTTCAGTATCATGGCCCTGCCGACCTGCCGGAAATTGTTCCGGTGTTCCCCCTTGCCGGGGCGCTGCTGCTGCCGCGCGGGCAGATGCCGCTCAACATCTTCGAGCCGCGCTACATGGCGATGATCGATGCGGTGCTCGCCGGCGCACGGCTTGTCGGCATCATCCAGCCGCTCGAGGGACAGGACGAGGCCGACCGGCCCGGGTTGATGGCAGTCGGCTGCATCGGGCGGCTGACCGAGGTCGCCGAATCGGGAGATGGCCGCTATCTGATCACCCTGTCAGGCATTGCGCGCTTCCGGCTCCTCGAGGAAATCGCGGTCGATACGCCCTACCGCCAGTGCCGGATCGATGTGTCAGCGTTTGCCGATGATTTCACGCCGCATGTCGGGGCCGACGAGGTTGACCGCGAGGCCGTGCTCGTCGCCCTCCGGGCGTTCTCCGAGGCCCGCTCGGTCGAAATCGACTGGGAGGATGTGGCCCAGGCGCCGACCGAAGCGCTGGTCAATGCCCTTTCCATGATGAGCCCCTATGGTATCAAGGAAAAACAGGCGCTGCTTGAGGCGCCCGACCTGAAGACGCGCGCCAACCTGCTGGTCGCCATCACCGAGATCGATCTCGGCGGCGGGGACGGCGACATCACCATGCAATAGGACTGCCATGACCGATCAGCACGCCCCGTCCCGACCCGAACCGCGCGGCATCGATCCGAAGTTTCTGGCCCTGCTTGTCTGCCCGGTCACCCGTGCGGCGCTCGACTACGACGCCGTTCATCAGGAACTCGTCAGTCGCGCCGCCAAGCTCGCCTACCCGATCCGCGACGGCATTCCGATCCTGCTTGAGGGCGAGGCCCGCCGCCTTGAAGGCTGAGCCCGGATCACAGGGGCAGACCGCGGAACGCCCGCGGCGCCGGCGAACGATCGCCCGCCGCCGCTGAAATGAGCATCGATTTCAGACCCGGCAGACGCTGGACTACCGCAAGACCGGCATCACGGACCGCTCGTACCGCACCCGAATCGGTTGAAAACAGCCGGTTGAGCATCTCGGTGGCCGCCGCAAGTGCCATGACATCGGGTCTGCGTTCAGCCTCATAGCGCTCCAGAACAGCGCCCGACCCGACATCCAGCCCCATCCGTGCCGCATCAAGGATCGTTTCGGCCAGGGCTGCCGCTCCGCGCAGGCCATAGTTGAGGCCCTGCCCGGCAATCGGGTGAAACCCATGCGCGGCATCGCCCACCAGCGCGATCCTTTCGCCGGCGAATCGGCGTGCAATACCGATCGACATCGGGAACGTGGCAACATCCGTGAAGTCCGTCACGGTGCCGAATCGACCCGCCGCGCGGGCCGCGACGATCTCCAGCCGTTCCCCGGCCGGGAGAGCGGCCAGTCGGCGCGCCACGTCCGATCGCTCGTTCCAAACGATGGAACTGCGGTTGCCGGTGAGCGGCAGCATCGCGAACGGCCCGGCCGGCAGGAAATGCTGCACCGCCACGCCCTCATGCGGCAGGCTGTGGTGCAGCGTTCCGACAATCGCGGTTTGCGGATAGGGCCAGCCGAAATAGGCGATGCCTGCCTGCTCGCGCAGCCGCGAGGCGCGCCCGTCCGCGGCAACCAGCAGCCGCGCCGGCAGGCTGCGCGACGCGGTCCGGGCGACGACGCCGCCGGTCACCGTCTCGAACCCCGTCACGCTTTCACCGATCACCGTGATCGCCGTGCCCGCAAGCCGCCCATGCAGCGCCGCGAGGATGACGCCGTTCGGCACCATATGCGCGAAGGCCTCTCCGCCGCCGGTCTCGCCGGCAAAATCCGCCAGCGCCGGGCGGACGAGATCATCAAGCGCGCTGTCGGTGATCTCCAGGCGGAGCATCGGCTCGGCATGTGGGGCCATGGCGGCCCAGGCGCCGAAACTGTCGAAAAACCGGCGCGCGCCGGCAACGATGGCATAGGCCCGGCTGTCGCCCTGCGGCGGCCGCGCCAGCGCCGGATCGCAGAGGGCAATGGTCAGCGCCGGGCCGGCCGCCTCCGCCAGCGACAGGGCCAGCGACAGACCGGCAGCGCCGCCACCGGCAATCACGACATCGAACCGCCCGCCCATCTCCGCTCCTCTTCCGTGTCTTGACGGGGCACAACGCCGCCTGTCATGTCGCCTGACGCAATGCACGTGCGCACGTCAGGACAAATCAGGCCATGCATCCCGATCTTGCCATCATAGTGGAACTCGAGCCGCGGGCCGACAGGGTTTTTCGCGGCCGCGTGCCGCAGGTCGGCTGGCAGCGCGTCTTCGGCGGCCTCGTCATCGCCCAGGCCCTGCGTGCGGCGCAACTGACGGTGACCGCCAAGCACAGCCACTCGCTGCACGGCTATTTCCTGCTCGGCGGCGATCCGGCGCGTCCCATCGACTACGAGGTCGAGGCGATCCGTGACGGGAGGAGCTTTGCCACCCGGCGCGTTCTGGCCCGTCAGGATGACGACGTGATCTTCTCCATGTCGGCCTCGTTCCATGCCGACGAACCGGACGGATTTGTCCATCAGGCCCCGATGCCGAACGTTCCTGCGCCTGAGGATCTGCCGACACTGGACGCCATCCGCTCGACCATCCTGCCGACCCTGCCCCATCCGGTCAGGGCTTACTTCGAGCGCGAGCGACCGATCGATCTCCGTCCGGTCGATTTTGCGCGCTACCGCGATGTCGATACCGCCCAGATCGGCAACCGGCTGTGGCTCAGGGCCAACACCACGCTGCCGGACGACCCGGAACTGCATGCCTGCATTCTGGCCTATGCCTCGGACATGACGCTGCTCGATTCCGCCCTCGTCCGCCATCATACGTCGGTGTTCGATCCCGGCATCATGCCAGCGAGCCTCGACCACATCATGTGGTTCCATCGCCCCGTCCGGGCCGACGACTGGCTGTTCTACGAGCATGATTCGCCGAACGCCGGCGGCGGCAGGGGCTTTGCCCGTGGCATGCTGTTCGCGCGCGATGGCACGCTCGTGGCCTCGGTGGCGCAGGAAGGCATCATCCGCAAACGGCGCGGCTACGCCTGATCGTTCGCCGAAAAACACGCCATGACGCCTAATTAATCATCACGTCAGCGCTGGTCATGACCAACCATTAGGCAGAGCACGAGCCGAATTCGCCCTGATCGGCGGGAAATCGCGCCTTCAAAACTGGCATGAAGCTTGATTGCGCAGCACCCGGCTATGCCGGGTGGCAGCCCGCCGTGCCTTGCCGTGTTTCGCGCCTGCCGAGGGGATCCTGCGCATGTTTCGTCATCTGACCGCCGCCCTGTCGGCGGCCCTTGCCATTCTGACCACATCCGGCCTTCCGGCCGCCGCCCAGACCAGTGCAGCGAAGATCGACGCCGCCGACACCGGCTTCATGATCATCGCAACCGCTCTCGTGCTGATGATGACGCTGCCGGGACTGGCGCTGTTCTATTCCGGCATGGTGCGGCGGAAGACCGTGCTGGCGACGATGGCCCAGTCGGCCGCAGCGCTGGCAATCATCTCGATCCTGTGGGTGGCGATCGGCTACTCGCTCGCCTTTACCGGCGAGGGAGCGGTTCTCGGCGGGCTGTCCCGCGTGTTCCTCGCCGGCATGGCCTTCGACGGCGTCTCGCCGCTGGCACCGACCATTCCCGAAGCGCTGTTCATGCTCTACCAGATGACCTTCGCGGTGATCACCTGCGCACTGATCGGCGGCGGTGTCGCCGACCGGATGCGGTTCTCGGCATTCGTGATCTTCATGATCCTGTGGCTGTTCATCGTCTATCTGCCGAGCGCGCACATGGTCTGGGGCGGCGGCTACCTGTCCAAACTCGGCGTGCTCGATTTTGCCGGCGGCACGGTGGTGCATATCAATGCCGGCGTTGCCGGCCTGGTCGCCGCGCTGATGGTCGGCAACCGTCATGGCTATGGCCGCGAGAACTTCGCGCCTTACGACCTGTCGATGGCCGTCGTCGGGACCGGGCTGCTCTGGGTGGGCTGGTTCGGCTTCAACGGCGGATCGGCGCTCGGCGCCGGCGCCCGCGCCGTCTATGCCATCACCGCAACCCATCTGGCCGCCTGCGCCGGCGCCATCGTCTGGTCAGGCCTTGAATGGATCCAGCGCGGCAAGCCGTCGGTTCTGGGCATCATCTCGGGCGCCATCGCCGGGCTTGGTACCGTCACCCCCGCGTCGGGCTATATCCTTCCGTGGCACGGCATCGTCGTCGGCCTGACTGCCGGCGGGGTCTGCTACTGGGCCTGTATCTGGCTCAAGCAGAAACTCGCCTACGATGATTCGCTTGACGTGTTCGGCGTGCACGGCGTCGGCGGCATTCTGGGCATGGTCATGGCCGGCATCTTCGCCACCGGCGCGTTGTCCGCCACCGCAGAGGTGCCCGAAGGCCTGCGCGGCCTGATCGACGGCAACGCCATGCAGCTGGCGATCCAGCTCGCGGGCATTGCCATCACGATCGCGTGGTGCGTGGCGGGAACCTGGGCAGCGCTGAAGATCACCGCCCTGATGACACCACTGCGCGCCACCCGCGACGAGGAGGTCGAGGGCCTCGACCTTGCCCTGCACGGCGAACGTCTGCACTGACGCCTCTCCATCGGACCACGCTTCAGCGACCGGCGGCAACCCCGCCGGTCGTTTGCTGTCTGTCACATCGGCGGGCAGCGTTCTGCATAAATTTTAGGCAATTCGCACGGACGCTAGGCGAACCCGCCCCGTTATCACCGCGGAAACACCGGATCACCGGGTCTGGCACGCACCTTGTAACGCTCGGATCAACCCGCCGGAGCAATCCCCGCCCCGGTTGTTCAACAATGGCGTCAAGGAGTGTGAGGTCGATGAAAACAGTGGTGGCGATCATCAAGCCGTTCAAGCTTGAAGAAGTCCGCGATGCCCTGACCGCGATAGGCGTTCACGGCATGACCGTCAGCGAGGTCAAGGGCTATGGCCGGCAGAAGGGCCACACGGAAATCTACCGCGGTGCGGAATATGCCGTGTCCTTCCTGCCGAAACTGAAACTCGAGGTCGCGGTTGCCAGCGATCTGGTGCCCGCAGTCGTCGATGCGATCGAGCAGGCGGCCCGCACCGGCCAGATCGGCGACGGCAAGATCTTCGTCTCCCCGCTTGAACAGGTTGTCCGCATTCGCACCGGCGAACGCGGCACCGAAGCCCTTTGATCCCGTTTGTCCGGAGTTTGAACCGATGTCCCTGAGAACAACACCCCTGCGGCTGGCCACCGCGTCTGCAATCGGCCTTCTGACCGCGCTGCCGGCACTGGCCGACACCGCCGCTCCCGTTCCGGCCAAGGGCGACACAGCCTGGATGATGGTTGCCACCCTGCTCGTGCTGATGATGTCCATTCCGGGCCTCGCGCTGTTCTATGGCGGCCTTGTCCGCGCCAAGAACATGCTGTCGGTACTGACCCAGATTTTCGCCATCGTCTGTCTCGCCGGCCTGATGTGGGCCTTCTTCGGCTATTCGCTGGCCTTCACCAACGGTGGCGCGCTCAACGACTACGTCGGCGGCTTCTCCAAGGCGTTCCTGTCGGGCATCACCACCGCGAGCGTGGCTGCCACGTTCTCGAACGGCGTCGTCATTCCCGAGCAGCTCTACATGGCGTTCCAGATGACCTTCGCCATGATCACCCCGGCGCTGATCATCGGCGCCTTCGCCGAGCGCATGAAGTTCGGCGCGATCCTGCTGTTCACCGCCCTGTGGTCGTTGCTGGTCTATTATCCGGTCGCGCACATGGTCTGGTACTGGGCCGGCCCCGACGCGATTGCGGATGCGGCCAAGGCTGTCGCCGGCGCGGCTGACGCTGCGGCCAAGACCGCTGCCCAGACCAAGCTCGACGAAGTGATGGCTGATGCCGGCATGATCTTCAAATGGGGCGCTCTGGATTTCGCCGGCGGCACCGTCGTCCACATCAATGCCGGCATTGCGGGCCTCGTTGGCGCGCTGATGGTCGGCAAGCGCATCGGCTACGGCAAGGAACTGATGGCACCGCACTCGCTGGTCATGACGATGATCGGCGCGGCGCTGCTGTGGGTCGGCTGGTTCGGCTTCAACGCCGGCTCGAGCCTCGAAGCCAATGGCACCGCGGTTCTGGCCTTTGCCAACACCATGGTCGCCACCTGCGCCGCCGCCTTCTCGTGGCTGATGGTCGAATGGATGCTCAAGGGCAAGCCCTCGCTGCTCGGTCTGGTTTCGGGCGCTGTGGCCGGTCTGGTCGCCGTCACTCCGGCCTCGGGCTTTGCCGGTCCGATGGGGTCGATCGTGCTCGGACTTGTCGCCGGCGCGGTCTGCTTCTTCTTCTGCTCGGTCGTCAAGAACACCTTCCGCTACGATGACTCGCTCGACGTGTTCGGCGTCCACTGCGTCGGTGGCATCATCGGCGCTCTGGCGACCGGCATCCTCGCCGATCCCTCGCTCGGCGGCGCCGGCATCGTCGACTACGTCGCCAAGCCCGGCGAGGCCGTGGCTGGCGAGTTCTCGATGGCGACCCAGGTGATGGCCCAGCTCAAGGCTGTGGTGATCACGCTGCTGTGGTCCGGCATCGGCTCGGCAATCCTGTTCAAGCTGGTTGACGTGGTCGTCGGACTGCGCGCCACCAACGAGGACGAGCGCATGGGTCTCGACATCGCCGAACACGGCGAGCGCGCCTATCACTACTGATCGGCACTGAGCCTTTCCTGCCATGCAAATGCCGACGGCGGCCTCCGGGCCGCCGTTTCCTTTTGGCAGGCCCCGCGATGCTTAAGGCGGATTTAACCGCTTCTGAACCATGATCGCCGCAACGAGCGACAGGGCCAGAGCAGGACATGCGGACCACGCGGCTGGGGTTTTCCCCGACTGACCATATTCCCGAAGCCATCCGGGACGGATTCGTCCGGCGTCTTGCCGAGCTGGGCGGCCTTGTGCTGACCGGAGCGGCGGCTGCCGGCGCGCTGGCGCTGGCAAGCTGGTCGGTGCGCGATCCGAGCTTCAGCCATGTCTCCGAACAGCCCGCCCGCAATCTGCTGGGATTTGCCGGTGCCGCAGCCGCCGATCTGATGATGCAGACGCTCGGCATCGCCTCGGTCGCGCTGCTGCTGGTCCTTGCAATCATCGGCTGGCGTCTGCTCGCCCGCCATGGCCTTGAACACCCCCGCACCCGCATCCTCGTTGCTCTGGCCGCAGTGGTTCTGGCCGCCGGCCTTGCTTCCGCGCTGCCGCGCACCGATCGCTGGCCATTGCCCGGCGGACTGGGCGGATTTGTCGGCGATCTCCTGATCTACGGGCCGCGCCTGATCCTCGGTGGTCTCGACAGTCTGGCGCGTGCGGTGATGGCGGTCCTTTGTGCGGCCGGCACCATTCTGGCGATCACCTACCTCGCCCGGCCTTCCGCCGAGGAGGTTGCCGAGGAACGGGCACGGATTGCCGAAGAAGATGCCGAATCCAGCGCGTCCGATGAGCCCTCGATCACCATCATTTCGATCGGCGCGCTGATTCATGGCCTGATCAGCCTCAGGATGTGGCTCGGTCGTCTGGTCAGCCGCCGGTCGGTACGGACCACGGCGGTGCCTGCCCGCCAGCCGGCGCGCAGCCGGCGCGAGCCGTCCTTTGCCGACGGACAGGACGGCAGCGCCGCTGTCAGGCCACAGAGGACAACGGCGCTCGACAGACCCACAGCGCCCCTTCGGCACGACGAGGACGACGCCGACGAGGACGAACCGCCGTTTGCTGTCGACGACCTGCCCGAACCGCCGCCGGTCAAGGCCAAGGTCACCGCGCCAGCCGGCGCGCTCAAACCCGGCCGCAGGATCGAACGCGAGGCCCAGCCGTCGATGTTCGATCAGGACGGTTATGCCCACCCGCCGCTGACCCTGCTGTCGGAGCCCAAGAAATCGACCGGGACGCAGGTCTCCAAAGATGCGCTGGAACAGAACGCGCGCCTTCTCGAAGGCGTTCTCGACGATTTCGGCGTGCGCGGCGAGATCATCAACGTTCGCCCCGGTCCGGTCGTCACCCTCTACGAACTCGAACCCGCGCCGGGCACCAAATCCTCGCGCGTCATCAGCCTTGCAGAGGATATTGCCCGCTCGATGAGCGCGGTCGCCGCCCGCGTCGCGGTTGTTCAGGGCCGCAACGTCATCGGCATCGAACTGCCCAACGCCCGGCGCGAGACGGTGTTCCTGCGCGAACTGCTCGCCTGCGAGGATTTCGAGAAGTCCAAGCTGCGCCTGCCGCTCTGCCTCGGCAAGACCATCGGCGGCGAGCCGGTGATCGTCGAACTGGCGCGGATGCCGCATCTGCTGATCGCCGGCACCACCGGCTCGGGCAAATCGGTCGCCATCAACACCATGATCCTGTCGCTGCTCTACCGGCTGACGCCGCAGCAGTGCCGCCTGATCATGGTCGATCCCAAAATGCTCGAACTGTCGATCTATGATGGCATTCCGCATCTGCTGACCCCGGTCGTCACCGATCCCAAGAAGGCGGTCGTCGCCCTCAAATGGGCGGTGCGCGAGATGGAGGAGCGCTACCGCAAGATGTCGAAGGTCGGTGTCCGCAACATCGACGGCTTCAATGCCCGCATCGAGGAGGCGAAGGCCAAGGGCGAGGTGATCCAGCGCACCGTCCAGACCGGGTTCGATCGCGAGACCGGCGAGCCGATCTTCGAGAACGAGGCGATGGAGCTGGAATCCCTGCCCTATATCGTCGTCATCGTCGACGAGATGGCCGATCTGATGATGGTTGCCGGCAAGGAGATCGAGGGGTTGGTCCAGCGTCTCGCCCAGATGGCCCGCGCCGCCGGCATCCATGTCGTGCTCGCCACCCAGCGCCCGT
>CALCZO010000071.1 GCA_937903315.1 uncultured Alphaproteobacteria bacterium | reverse complement strand
GCCCAGGTCACCTTGCCCTGAACCGAATCCTCCACCACGGTCTCGCCCTCGAGCGGCGCGCGCAGCCGGATGACCGGCCTGACGCCGGCCGGCGCGTCCTTCGGATCGCGGTCGCGCCAGCGCCCGTCGTAGCGCATCGGCCGGCCCTCGGCCCGCGCCTTCTCGCGCATCTCGTCAAGTTCCTGCGGGCTGGCGTAGCAGTAGTAGGCGCGGCCGGCGGCGACCATGCTTTCGGCCACCTCGCGATGGCGCGCCGCGCGGGCATACTGATGCACGGGGTCACCATCCCAATGCACGCCGAGCCAATGCAACCCGTCGATGATCGCCTGAATCGCCGCGTCGGTCGACCGTTCCCGGTCGGTGTCCTCGATCCGGAGCAGCATCGTGCCGCCATGCCGCCGGGCATAGAGCCAGTTGAACAACGCGGTGCGCGCGCCGCCGATATGCAGATAACCGGTGGGCGAGGGGGCGAAGCGGGTGACGACAGGTGTGGACATGCAGCGTGGATCCGGCAGGACGGTTGTGTATTCAAACCGCCCCTGTAGCATGTTGCGGACCGCACACAACAGGAGAGCGGCGTGCCTCTTGGCGAGCCGAGCCGGAAAAGCCGCACCAACGCCACCGCAATCGCCCTGGGCGGCACGCGCGCAGGCTCAGCGGGACGGTGGCGCGGCGTTACGTTGCCGCTCTGGCTTCGCCCCGGTCTGGCCGCTGCAATCGCTCTGGAGGTCGAGCGCCGCCGCCTGTTCCCGTGGCTGGCCGTCCTGTTCGGGCTCGGGATCGTCGCCTATTTCGCCGCTGAGACCGAGCCGTCACTGCTCCCCCCGGCCATCGCGTGCGCGCTGTTCCTTGTCGGCGCTGCCGCACTACGCCGCCATCTTGCACTGCTTGCGGTCTGCCTCGCGCTGGCCGCACTGTTTGCCGGCTTCCTTGCCGCCACGGTGCGCAGCGCGCGCGTTGCCGCGCCGGTCCTTGCCGCCCCGGCCTTCGTGACGGTCGATGGCCGGATCGAAGCGCTCGACCGCACGGCCTATGGCGCCCGTCTCATCGTCCGGGTTGCGGATGTCGCCCCGGCGATCGAGCGAATGCCCGAGCGCATCCGCGTCACCCAGCGCGGCAGAAGCGATGTCGTTGCAGGAGACGGCGTGCGTTTCCGCGCCCGGCTGATGCCGCCATCGTCAGCCGCGCTGCCGGGCGGGTTCGATTTCGAGCGCGAGGCCTATTTCCAGCAGATCGGCGCGGTCGGAACCGTCGCCGGCGCGCTCACGCGCCTCGAATCCGTGCCGCCGCTGCCGGTGCGCGCACGCCTCACCGCGGCGATCGACCGGGCCCGCAACGCCCTGACTGAGCGCATCATCGCCGTGGTCGGCGGCTCGACCGGCGCGATTGCCGCCGCGCTGATCACCGGCAAGCGCGGCCAGATTGCCGAAAGCGACAACGACGACTGGCGCGCCGCCGGCATCTACCATCTCGTTTCGATCTCCGGGCTGCACATGATGCTGGCGGCCGGGCTGTTCTTCTGGTCGGCGCGGCTGGCGTTCGCGCTGATCCCCCCCGGAATGACGCGACTGCCCGGCAAGAAGATCGCGGCCATCGTCGCCATGGCGGGCGCGACCGCCTACAACGTGTTTTCCGGCTCGGAGGTTGCGACCGAACGCGCCCTTGTCATGACGCTGGTGATGTTCGGGGCGATCCTGTTCGACCGCCCGGCGCTGGCAATGCGCAATCTCGCGATCTCGGCGCTGGCGGTCATGCTGATGCGGCCCGAAACCGTGCTCGGCCCGAGCTTCCAGATGTCATTCGGCGCGGTCGCTGCCCTGGTGGCCTATGGCGAAGCCGAACGCCGCTGGCACGAGCGGGCCTCCGCCGCCGCCCATCCTGCGAGCGCGCTGCTGACCCACCGGCTGGCCCGCCTCGCCATCGCCTTCATCATGACCAGCCTGATCGCCGGCCTCGCGACCGCGCCGTTCCAGGCCTTCCATTTCCACCGCCTCAATCCGTTCGGTATTCTGGGCAATGCGCTGGCGGTGCCGCTGTGTTCGTTTCTGGTCATGCCCTCGGCGCTGATCGGTGTTCTGGCCTATCCGTTCGGGCTCGACGCCCCGGTCTGGACCGTGATGGGGCAAGGCATTGCCGCGATCAGCAGCTTTGCCGGTTGGGTGGCCGACATTCCCGGCTCCGTATCCGCGACAGGCCGCTTCGGTACAGGTGCGCTCGCCATGCTGACCGTCGGCCTGTTGCTGGTCACGCTGATGACCACAACGCCGTTCCGCATCGCCGGGCTGGCGGCCCTCACGATCGGCTTTGCACTGGCCATGCGGCAGGAGCGGCCCGTCCTCATTCTCGACGCAACCGGGGAAACGGCCATGGTCCGGCAGGCCGATGGCCGGCTTGCCCTGCTCGGACGCAAGCGCCCGACCTTCGCCATCCAGCAATGGCTGACCGGCGACGGCGATCTGCGCGCCCCGCGTGATCCCGCTCTTGCCGCACATCAGACCTGCGATACACTCGGATGCACCACAAGCCTCGCCGACGGCCGCAGCATCGCCCTGACACTCGACCGCACCGGTTTTGAAGAAGACTGCGTCCGCGCCACGATCATCATCACGCCGCTGGCAGCCCCCCTCTGGTGCCGGGACCGCGCCGAGATCTACGACCGCGATTTTTTCCGCACC
>CALCZO010000070.1 GCA_937903315.1 uncultured Alphaproteobacteria bacterium | reverse complement strand
CCGAGCGGCAGCTGGAACAGCCGGTCGGCATAATAGAGCCAAGAGATCGCCGCCGGCAGGCCCGACGACAACTGCGCCGCCACCACCATGTTGAAATGACCGGCGCCGGCGAGAATGAGGCCGGGAAGGATCAGGATCAGCAGCCGGCGGACGTCCGGATCCGACCCGGGCCGCGTCAGCCGCAATGACAATCCGGCCCGGCGGACGCCCCATGCCAAATAGGCAAGCTGGATCACGCCGGCGGCAAGCACCGCGCTGACCAGCGCCAGCCCGGCCCGCGCCTCGCCGCGCCAGCCGATGGCCAGCAGCCCGATCAGGACCGGGATCAGGATCAGATTGAGCACCAGCGGCGCCAGCGCCACGAGACCGTAGCGGCCGATGGCATTGAGGCGCGAGGACAGGAAGGCGACCACGACAATGGCACCGACAAAGACAAAGGCGATCCGGGCAAACAGCACCGCATCGGCAAATTTCTGCGGCGCGGCGGAAAAGCCCGGTGCCAGTGCGGTGATGATCAGCGGCATCCCCGCCTCGGCCAGAACCAGACCGATGAGCACGAAGGCGACGAGACTCGACAGTGCCGCTTCGGCGAATCGCTCGGCACTCTCGATCCCGCCCTCGGAAAGGCGGCGGGCATGGATCGGAACATAGGCGGTATTGAACGCGCCTTCAGACAGCACGCGCCGGAACAGGTTGGGCAGCAGGAAGGCCGCGATATAGGCATCGGCCACCGCGCTCGAGCCAAGCACGGCAGCGATCAGGATATCGCGGACGAAGCCGCTGAGGCGGGAGGCAAGGGTGGCAGAGCCCACCAGCGTGTAGAGCCGCCCGAGCTGCATCTCAGAGGATGAACCGGCTGAGATCGGCATTGCGGGCAAGATCGCCGACCGCGCCCGTCACCGTGGCGGCGTCGATCGTCACCGTTTCGCCGGACCGGTCGGGCGCGGAAAAGCTGATGTCATCGAGCACGCGCTCGATGATCGTCTGGAGCCGGCGCGCGCCGATGTTCTCGACCGAGGCGTTGACCTCGAAGGCAAGGCCCGCCACCGCATCGAGCGCTTCGTCGGTCCAGACCAGCGTCACGCCCTCTGTCTGCATCAGTGCGACCGACTGCTTGATCAGTGAGGCTTCGGTGTCGGTCAGGATTCGGCGGAAATCGTCACGGTCGAGCGGCCTGAGTTCGACGCGGATCGGCAGGCGGCCCTGCAATTCAGGCAGGAGATCGGACGGTTTGGCGACATGGAAGGCGCCCGAGGCAATGAACAGGACATGGTCGGTTTTCACCGCGCCGTGCTTGGTGGCCACCGTGGTGCCCTCGATCAGCGGCAAAAGGTCGCGCTGGACGCCCTCACGGCTGACATCGGCACCGGAACGGTTCTCGCGGGCGCAGATCTTGTCGATCTCGTCGAGAAAGACGATGCCGTTGTTCTCGACCTCGCGCAGCGCCTCCTGCACGATCTGGTCGGAATCAAGCAGCCGGTCGCTTTCTTCCTGCACCAGAGGCTCGTGCGCCTCGGCCACGCTCATGCGCCGCTTCTTCACCGGCCGCCCGAAGGCCTTGCCGAACAGGTCGGCGATGTTCATCTGGCCCATCTGCGCGCCGGGCAACTCCAGCATCGGCATGGCCGGAGCAGGCGCGGCGACCTCGACCTCGATCTCGCGGTCGTTGAGTTCCCCGGCACGCAGGCGACGACGGAAACTGTCGCGCGTTGCCGGGCTGGCGGTGGCGCCGACGAGCGCATCGAGCACCCGTTCCTCGGCGGCAAGCTCGGCCTGGGCCGCGACATCCTTGCGCCCGGCGGCTCGGGTGCCGGCAATCGCCACCTCGACGAGATCGCGGATGATCTGATCGACGTCGCGGCCGACATAGCCGACCTCGGTGAACTTGGTCGCCTCGACCTTCAGGAACGGCGCATTGGCAAGCCGCGCCAGCCGGCGGGCGATCTCGGTCTTGCCGCAGCCGGTCGGCCCGATCATCAGGATGTTCTTGGGCAGGACCTCCTCGCGCATCGTCCCGGTCAGCTTCTGGCGGCGCCAGCGGTTGCGCAGGGCGATGGCCACGGCACGCTTGGCGTCGCGCTGGCCGACGATGTGGCGGTCGAGTTCGGACACGATCTCGCGGGGGGAAAAATCGCTCATCACAGGCTTTCGATGACAAGGTTGCGGTTGGTGTAGACGCAGATATCACCGGCGATCGTCATGGCCTTCCTGACGATGGCCTCGGCATCGTGGTCGGTATCGACCAGAGCGCGGGCGGCGGCCAGCGCATACATGCCGCCCGAGCCGATGCCCATCACGCCGCCCTCCGGCTCCAGCACGTCGCCGGTGCCCGACAGCACCAGACCGGCCTCGCGGTCGGCCACCAGCATCATCGCTTCCAGCCGGCGCAGGTAGCGGTCGGTGCGCCAGTCCTTGGCGAGTTCGACGCAGGCGCGGGTGAGCTG
>CALCZO010000069.1 GCA_937903315.1 uncultured Alphaproteobacteria bacterium | reverse complement strand
TGGGAGAGTGTCCCGAGCGGCAAAGGGGGCGGACTGTAAATCCGCTGGCTATGCCTTCGTAGGTTCGAGTCCTACCTCTCCCACCATTTTACCTGATCCCTCCGCCGTCACGCCGCCGCCCGCCCGGAGCGGTGAATGACGCGTTTCAGGTTGTCGCTGAACTGGCCGATCGAGGCCTCCCAGCTGTAGCGGGCGGCCAGATCGACACAGGCGGCAGGATCGATCGACAGGCACGCCATGGCGGCCTGATGCAGGTCATCGGACAGCACGCCCGCGGCGGTGCCCTCGATGATGTCGAGCGGCCCCATCTCAGGGTAGGCAGCGACCGGCAGGCCAGCGGCGAGCGCTTCAAGGATGACGACGCCGAAGGTGTCGGTGCGGCTTGGAAAGACGAACACATCGGCCTGCGCATAGGCGTCGGCCAGCGCGGTGCCGTCGAGTGCGCCAAGAAAGCGGACATCGCGATAACGCGCCTGCAACTCGGCCCGCTGCGGCCCGTCGCCGACAATCACCTTGGTGCCCGGCAGGTCCAGCGACAGGAAGGCGTCGAGGTTCTTTTCCACCGCCACGCGGCCGACATTGAGCCAGACCGGGCGCGGCCAGTCGACGGTCGAGGTCGTGCGCGGCCGGAACCGCGACAGATCGACACCGCGCGACCAGCGCATCAGGTTGTTGAAGCCGCGCTGGGTGAGGTCGGCTTCCAGCGACGGGGTGGAGACAAGAATGCCCTCCGCCGCATTGTGGAACCGGCGCAGCAGCGCGTAGGACAGCGCGGTCGGCACCGGGGCGCGCGCCCGGACGTATTCGGGAAACCGCGTGTGGTAGCTGGTGGTCAGCGGCAGGCGGTGACGCAGGCAGGCGGCGCGTGCGGCGATGCCGATCGGGCCTTCGGTCGCGACATGGACAACCTGCGGCCGGACCTCGGCGATGATGTCCGACAGCGCGGCGGCGGTGGCCAGCGACAGGCGGATTTCCGGGTAGCCGGGCATCGGCATGGTGCGGAACCGGTCCGGTGTGACAAAGACCGGGCGAATGCCGAAGGAGGGCGCGAAAACCGCGACCTGCTCCAGCGTGCGGACGACGCCGTTGATCTGGGGCTGCCAGGCGTCGGTGGCGACAAGGGCGCGGATCATGCGGCACGCCGGGCGGCATTGGCCGGCAGGGCGGGGGATGCCATGGCGTGCTCGGCGGCGCACACCTCGGCAAAGCGCAGGATCGACAGCGTGCCGTCGTAATCCTCGATCAGCGCGGTGCAGCTTTCGACCCAGTCGCCGGTGTTGAGATAGCGGATGCCCTGCATGTCGCGGTCCGCCGCATGGTGGATATGGCCGCAGATGACGCCGGTCGCCGACGATTTCCGGGCCTCCTCGGCCAGGTAGTGCTCGAATTCGCCTATGTAGTTCACCGCGTTTTTCACCTTCAGCTTGGCCCACGCCGACAGCGACCAGTACGGCAGGCCAAGCCGGCGGCGGGCGATGTTGAGCACGCCGTTCGACCACAGCGCCATTTCGTAGGCCCAGTCGCCCAGGAGGGCGAGCCAGCGGGCGTTGGCGACGACCACGTCATACTGGTCGCCATGGATGACGAGATAATCCCGCCCGTCGGCGGTCGTGTGGATCGCCCGGTCGACGATCGAGATGTCGCCGAAGGTCAGCCCGAGATAGTCGCGCAGGAATTCGTCGTGATTGCCGGGGATGTAGACCAGCCGCGCGCCCTTGCGGACCTTGCGCAGCAGTTTCTGGACCACGTCGTTCTGCACCTGCGGCCAGTACCAGCCCGATTTCAGCCGCCAGCCATCAACGATGTCGCCGACGAGATAGATCGTGTCGGCGTCGTAGCGGCGCAGCAGGTCGAGCAGCATGTCGGCCTTGCAGCCGGTCGTGCCGAGGTGGATATCCGACAGGAACAAGGTGCGGATGCGGATGGTGGCGGAATCGGACATGGCTGTCTCCTTCTCGCGCCTTGTGCCTGCTTCATTTGGCAGTGGGATGACAGTGCGGGCTGTCATCGGCCCGCAATATTCATCGGCCAAGACCGCGCCATGACCGATCTTGCTTCTTCCCCCGCCGCCTCGTCCGATCCGTCAACGGCCGTGATGACCCGGGCCTACCGGTTCTGGGCACCGCTCTATGACGCGGTGTGCGAGCCGATCTTTCTTGCCGCGCGGTTGCAGGCAGCCGGAATCGCCCGGCGGAGCGGCCGCCGCATTCTCGAAATCGGGGTCGGAACCGGCCTGTCTCTGGGCGACTACGATGACGGCAACGAGGTGACCGGCATCGACCTGTCGCCCGAGATGATTGCCCGGGCGCGCGAGCGGGCCAGGGCGCTGGCCCATGTGCGGACGCTGGCGCTGATGGACGCGCATGATCTTGCGTTCGAGGATCAGACCTTTGACGTGGTGGTTGCCCAGTTCGTGATCACGCTGGTGCAGCACCCCGAACGCGTGCTTGACGAAGCGTTCCGCGTCACCGCGCCGGGCGGAACCATCATTCTCGTCAACCACTTCCGGTCCGAACACGGGCTTGCCGCCGGGTTCGAACGGCTGGTGGCGCCGCTCGCCCATCGTGTCGGCCTGCGGCCGGATTTTCCGTTCCCGCGCATCGCCGCCTGGATCGCCGCAACGCCGGGGGCGAGCCTGCTGGCCCGCGACGACACCGGCCCGCTTGGCAGTTTTCCGATCGTGCGGATCGGCCGCCGGGCCGGCCCTTTACAGGGCGAGTGAGCGGTCGGCGGCGGCTGCGGTGCGGCGTCCGTCGCCTGGCGAGGGCGGCACAAGGTGCATCTCGGGCAGGGGGATCCCGGCCAGCCATGGCTCGGCCGGCATGGCCGCATCCCACAGCGTCAGCAGCGCCCTGAGAAACCGCGCCGCGTCCGGATTGAGCCGGCGCTGGCCACGGGCGAGGCGCTTCTTCAGCCGGTCGCGATGGGCCGCATCGAACTTGACCAGTTCGGCATAGCCCGGTGGGAACGCCCGGCCATCGTAGAGCATGTCATGGCCCGAGCGGAAGACATCGAGCACCGCCTCGGCGACCACGCCGGCAGGCAGGTGGCTGTGCCCGCGCGGCCGGCGCAGGCTGTCGGGCTGGATCATCACAATGGTGCGGAACGGCGTATCACGCGTCGTGCGATAATGGTGTTCGGGATCGGCGGCATAGCCGATTTTCAGATAGCCGCGCTCCTCGGTGCGCTGGCCGATGGCGGCGTAGACATACCCTGTGAACGACACTCCGGGAATCATTGGGCCCTCCAGCCTTGTTCCGGGCCACACTGACATGGAGGTTTTGCGAAACCGTGCGTCCGTTGCGTGCAATTTGAGGCAACCTGCCGTGACGGAACAGACCAGACAGGACAAAAAAACGGGGGCCGAAGCCCCCGCATCAGTTGCGCCATATCAGGTGCCGTTGCCGGCCCCCGATTCCGGAATGCGTTACTTGCCGAACGGGTTCGGGCGCGGCGTCTTGTCGCTGGAGGGCGGCAGGATCGGCAGCATGAACTGCGGCTGGTCGCCGGTCAGCGTCTTGAGGAAGGCAACGATCTGCGCATTTTCCCTGTCGCTGAACTTCTTGCCGAGCTGGAGGCGGCCCATCACGTCCACGGCTTCGGTCAGCGTGTTGGCCGCGCCGTCGTGGAAGTAGGGATAGGTCATCTCGACGTTGCGCAGGGTCGGGACCTTGTAGTTGAAGCGGTCCGCATCCTTGCCGGTGACGGCCGAGAGGCCGACGACCTTGTCGTTCGCCTTGTACGGCTCGACCACGCCCATCTTCTGGAACGAGTTGCCGCCGACCGCTTCGCCGTTGTGGCAGGCGACGCAGCCCGAGTCCTTGAACAGGGTATAGCCGGCCATTTCATCCGCGGTCAGCGCGTCCTTCTTGCCCAGCAGCCACTGGTCGAAGCGCGAATTCGGCGTCACCAGCGTCTTTTCAAATTCGGCGATGGCGGCCGTGACCTGATCGATGTCAATCTTGTCCTTGCCGAACACAACCTTGAACTCACGCACATAGGCCGGGATCGATTCGATCACGCCGAGCGCCAGGGTGTGGCTGAAGGCCATTTCGCCGGGGTTGGCGATCGGCCCGCCGGCCTGCGCCTTCAGGTCCGCCGCGCGGCCATCCCAGAACTGGGCGACGTTGAGCGAGGAGTTGAGGACGGTCGGGGCGTTGATCGGGCCCTGCTGCCACTTGTCGCCGATCGAGGTCGGGATGTTGTCCGTGCCGCCCATCGACAGGTTATGGCAGGAGTTGCAGGAGATGAAGCCGGACTTCGACAGGCGCGGGTCGAAATAGAGCTTCTTGCCCAGTTCGACCATGCCGATGTTGATGCTCTTGGGCGGGCGGATCGGCTCGATCGGCTCTTGAGCCTGAGCCACTGCGCCGAAGGCCACGCTGGCCATCATTCCCGCAGCGATTGTCGTAAGGTACCGTTTCATCGTCCTTGCTCCCTTTTGAGGTTCGAGCGGGAACTTAGCGGATCGGCTGAGACAAAAATGATCTAAGTCAATGATTTTATTATGTAATCCTATAAAAGAGATAGTCTCAGACTGTAAGCGGTGCCGCGCCGGCCAATGGTCGCGGCGAGGAGGATGGCATGACCCTTGTTGAGTTCCGGTACCTGGTGGCGTTGGCCGCCGAGGGCAATTTCTCGCGCGCAGCGGAACGGTGTTCGGTCAGCCAGCCCACGCTTTCGGTCGCCATTGCCAAGATCGAGGATGAACTCGGCGTGAGCCTGTTCGAGCGCGGCAAGGGATATGTCCGGCCGACTGACGCCGGGCGTAAGGTGGTGGAACAGGCGGTCATCGCCCTCAGGGAGGCCGAGAAGGTCAAGCAGATCGCCCGCTATGGTCGCGACCAGCTGGCCGGTCCGCTGCGGCTCGGGGTCATCCACACCATTGGTCCTTATCTGCTGCCCCAGCTGGTTGGCCGGCTGCGCACGCTGGCACCCTCGATGCCACTGGTCATCGAGGAGAACATGACCGCTTCGCTGGCCGAGATGTTGCAGGACAACGACATTGACGCCGCCATTCTGGCGCTGCCGTTCGATCTGCCGGGCGTCACCGTCACGCCGCTCTATGACGAGCCGTTTCTGGTGGTCGTACCGCGCGGCCACAGCTGGGCAGGGCGCGCCAGCATGAACCCGGAGGAGGTGACCGGCGAGGAGGTGCTGCTGCTGAAAGCCGGCAACTGCTTCCGCGATCAGGTGCTCGGTGCCTGTCCGCAGGTCTCCAGCGCGGAGACCGATTTCCGCCTTGGCCATTCGATCGGCACGCTGCGCTCGATGGTGGCATCAGGCCTCGGCGTATCGATTCTGCCGGCGAGCGCGATGGCGTCGCCCTATGCGTCCGATCTGGTCAGCATCGTCCCGTTCGTCGAGCCCGAGCCGACGCGGCGGGTCGTGCTGGTCTGGCGCACGGGGTTCATGCGCCCCAAGGCGATCGAGGTGCTGATCGAGGCCGTGCGCGGCATCGATTCGCCGGTGTTCCGCACCGTTCGTCAGAGCGCGTCATAGACCGCGCGCTCGAAGGCGCGGAAGGCATCGACCGCGCGGGCATCGTAGAACGGCAGCATCTGGCTGGCGAACACGCCGGTCACGCCCTTTTTCAGATCGACCCAGTAGTAGAGGTTCGACAGCCCAGCCCAGGCGAGCGAGCCGGCGCTGCGACCTTCCGGCGTCTCTTTCGTGTTGATCAGGAAGCTCAGGCCCCAGGTCTTGTCCATGCCGGGCCAGAACTCGACATCGCCGACCAGCGCCGGCATGGCCGCAACCAGCTTCTCCACCCGGATGTCGCCCATCGCATTGGCGCTCATCAGCGCAAAGGTCTCCGGCCGGACGAGCGGGGCGCCGCCGCCGAGCAGGCAGCGCGTGAAGGCGAGGTAATCGGGCACCGTGCCGAACAGGCCGCCGCCGCCGTTCAGATATTCGTTCACCTCCGGCCGATCGAGGATGATCGGGGCAATCGCGCCATCGGGCTGGCGCTTGTGCATGGTAATGCGGCGGGCACGCTGCTCGTCGCTCTGGGTGAAGGTGGTGTCGTTCATGCCGAGCGGGCCGAGGATATGGCGGCGGCAATAATCCTCGAGCGACAGGCCGCTCGCCGCCTCGATCGCCAGCCCGACCCAGTCGATGGCGATGGAATACTGCCAGCGGGTGCCGGGCTCGAAGGCGAGGGGCTGGAGAAGCGAGGCGCGCTTGCCGCTGCCGGAGCCGGGCGTGCCGGTCGCCTTCTGCCAGCGCAGGGTGGCGGCGTTCCACATGTCGTAGCTGAAGCCGGCGGTATGAGTCAGCAGGTGCCGCAGCGTGATCGGCGTGCGGGCGGGCACCAGGACCGGCTGGCCAGCCTCATCGAACCCGGTGAGAACCGGGCGCTGACCCAGGTCCGGCAACAGCGCGGACAACGGTGCGTCAAGTGTCAGCCGGCCCTGTTCGACCAGCTGCATCGCGGCGACGGCGGTCACCGCCTTGGTCATCGAATGCAGGCGGAACGTGGTCGCCAGCGTGACGGGATCCTCCGTGCCGACGGTGCGCGCGCCATGGGCACCCTGATAGATCACGCCGTCGCGCGTTGCGGCCATCGCCACCACGCCCGGCAACGCACCGCTCTCGACGGCTTCCTTCACAACCCGGTCGATCGACATGGCAGGCTCCTTGTCTCGCGTGCCGCCTTCCTTGGCCGAAGTCCGCCGCCCGCGCAATCCCGCAGCTGATGCGATCACCGCGTGCGGCAAACAGACTTGGCAAACGCGCCGATTCACGCCACATAGGGGGCACGCGGGTGTAGCTCAATGGTAGAGCAGCAGCCTTCCAAGCTGAATACCCGGGTTCGATTCCCGGTACCCGCTCCAACGATGCCCGGCCCATGTCCGCTGATGTTTGTGTCCGTTCGCCGGACGTGGCAGGATTCGCGACCTTGGCTTGATGTCCCTGCCGGAACTGTCCAGCCATCCGCGTGTCTCGCGGGGAGTGCACCTTTCAAACGGGGACGGAGAGCGGTCAGGTGACGTCGCAGCGGAAATCGTCATCGCTTCTCGCGCGCATTCGCCGTGACATGCATACGCTGCATCCCATGGAGCGGCGTCTTGCCGAAGCCTTGCTCGGGTTCCCCGGCGAGCTTGCGAGTTACTCGGCCAGCGAACTGGCCAAGCTGGCGAATGTCTCCAACGCCACCGTGTCGCGGTTTTTCCGCAAGCTGGGTTATCCGAGTTTCGATGCGGCCCGCCGCAATGTGAGGGCGGAGAAGCAGAGCGGCGCCGCGTTGCTGCTGCTGGGGCAGGCGACCGAAACGCTCCACCACGTCGTCGACGCCCATGCCTCACAGGCCCAGCTCAATCTCACGCGCACCCTGTCAGGCCTGTCGATCACCGAAGTGGATGCCATTGCCCAGTCGATGCTTCAGGCCAGGCGTGTGTGGGTGATCGGCTTTCGGACCAGCCATGCTTTTGCGACCTATCTGCACTGGCAGATTCTCCAGGTCATCGAGGTGGCCATCCTGTTGCCGACCGCCGGACATACCCTGGCCGAGCATATCGCCGGCATGGAGCCCGATGATGTCGTCGTCGTCTTCGATTTCAAGCGGCGGCCGAAGTTTCTCGATCTGGTCATGAAGCTGATGGCCGCCCGCGGGCCGCAGATCCTCGTGATTTCCGATGTCGCCCGCACGACGCAGCCGAATCAGGTCGCCTGGCATGTCCAGTGCCAGACCGCCGCGCCCGGCCCCCTGTTCAATCATGTCAGCGTGTTCGCCGTCAGCCATCTTGTCGCGACCCGGGTGCTTGAAATGGCCGGGCCCATGTCGCGCAAGCGGCTGGCGATGATCGAGGCTTTGCACGAGGATCTCGACGAGCTGTAATCCGTCCTGCAGACACACGTGCCCGTTTTGCAGGCAAAAAGCGTATGAAATACCCACTCTTCGAGCGAGGCAGTCTTGCTGAAAAATGAGTTAAAACGGCCATAAATACGTATAATATATGTGAAAAAACATTTTCTTTGCCGTGTGGCACAAAAACTGCGTTACATAGACACACAGCATCCCGGTCTTCGGCAGAGTGCCTGAAGCGATGCGAGGGAGTGTCCGATGCGCAAGTTTTTCGTTCCGCTGGCTGTTGGTGCCGCCCTGTCGGTCGTGGCCCTGCCGTCGCAGGCCCAGGCCCCGAATGCGATGCGGGTGGCCGGCAATTTCTCGACCAATGTCCGCCATTCCGAAGGGATCGAGCGCCCGTTCTTCAACGGGTTGCCGGCGGCAAGCGGCGTGCCGTTTTCGGTGAACTTCAATCCGATGGATGTCGTCAACGTCAAGGCCGACGATGCGCTGCGGCTGCTGCGCTCGGGCACGTTCGATGTGATGGCCGTGCAGATGGGCTCGGTCGCGCGGGACGATCCGTTCGTGGAGGGGATCGATCTGGTCGGTGTCTCCACCGACATGGCGTCGCTGCGCAAGGCTGTCGATGCCTACAGGGCCGAGCTTGATGCGCGGATGCAGCGGCGTTTCAAGACCAAGATCCTGACGCTGTGGCCCTTCGGTCCGCAGGTGTTCTATTGCTCCAAGCCGATTGCCTCAGTCGACGATTTCAAGGGTCTGAAGATCCGCAGCTTCACGCCGACGATGTCGGCGCTGCTGCAGAAGCTGGGTGCGACGCCGGTGACGCTGCCGTTCGCAGAGGTCTATCCGGCGCTGGCCAACGGGGTGGTCGATTGCGGTGTCACCTCGCCCAACTCCGGCAATTCGGGCAAGTGGCCCGAAGTGACCAACCATTATTTCCCGCTGTCCGTGTCCGGATCGGTGCAGGGGCATTTCGCCAATCTCGACTACTGGAACAGGTTTTCCGCTGATCAACAGGCCAGAATGATGGCCGAGTTCAAGAAGATGGAAGACCAGATGTGGGAGTTCGCGATCGCGACGACCCTCGATTCGCAGAGCTGCAACACCGGCGGGGCCTGCAAGACCGGCACGCCGTTCAAGATGAAGCTGGTCCAGCCCTCGGACGGCGACCGCGCCAAGGTCGCCGTGGCCGTCAAGGATGCCGTGCTGCCGATCTGGCGTGACACCTGCAATAAGGTGGACCCGGCCTGTTCGGCGACATGGAACGCGACCGTCGGGACCGCGCGCGGGCTGAAAATCGACTGATGTCCTTGAGGGCCGGCGTCCGCGCCGGCCCTGCCTTTCGGAAAGGGGCCGCCATGAAACACACCGTCAATCCTGTCAGCCGCGTGGTCGAACCGATGGCGCGGATCCTGTCGATCATCATCGGTTGGGGCGTGCTGGTGTTCGCGCTGGCAATGACGGTGGAAATCGTCAGCCGGAAGCTGTTTGCGACATCGTTCAAGGGGATGGACGAACTCGGCGGTTTCGTCCTTGCCATCGCGGCGGCAGCCGGCGCGTCCTATACGATGGCGATGCGCGCCCATACCCGCGTCGACGTGTTTCTGGTTCGCTTTCCCGCCCCGGTCCAGCGCTGGCTGAACACGCTGGCGCTGCTGGCACTGGCAGGATTCGCAGTGTTTGCAGCTTGGCGTGGCTGGGCCGTGCTCGGGGAAACGGTTGAGTTCGGCTCCAGTGCGCCCAACCTCGAGGTTCCGCTGGTGTGGCCGCAGGCGGTCTGGTTCTTCGGGCTGGCCCTGTTTGCGGGGATCGCCAGTGCCTATGGGCTGCACGCCCTGTTCCTGCTGATCACCGGCCGGCCGGGCCTCAACAGCTACTATGGCCCGTTGTCGGTCGACGAGGAGCTTGAGAGCGAGCTTGCAGCGCTTGAGGCGCGCTCGAAGATGGCGGGGCAGCCATGATCACGATCCCGGCCACCGCGATCGGCTTTGTGCTCCTGATCGGATTGATGTGCCTGGGGTTCCACGTCGCGTTTGCGATGTTCGCGGTGTCCGTTCTCGGCGCTTATGCCTATCTCGGCATTCCGGCCACGCTCGAATACGGCACGCAATACTGGAGCGCGACCAACAACTCCGTGCTGGTGGCGGTTCCGCTGTTTGTCCTGCTCGGCGAATTGCTGGTCCGCGGCGGATTTACCGACCGGATGTATCGATCGCTTGCCGACTGGCTCGGCGGCATGCCCGGCGGCCTGCTGCATTCCAACATCGGGGCGTCGGCCCTGTTTGCGGCGGTGTCGGGGTCCTCGGTGGCGACGGCGGCGACCATCGGCACCGTGGCGCTGCCGGCCTTCGACAAGCGCGGCTACGATCAGCGGCTGGTGCTGGGCACCATCGCCGCCGGGGCGACGCTGGGCATCCTGATCCCGCCTTCGATCAACATGATCATCTACGGGGCCATGACCAACACCTCGGTCGGCCGGCTCTATGCCGCGGGCGTCGTGCCCGGCATCCTGTTGATGCTGCTGTTCATGCTGGTCGTGATCGTCGTCT
>CALCZO010000068.1 GCA_937903315.1 uncultured Alphaproteobacteria bacterium | reverse complement strand
ATCAAGAACGAGGCGAGGTCTCGCACAAGGGAATATACAGGCCATGTCAGACAATTGCGATGACTCAATAGACACTGGCAGATCGTATATTTACGGCCTTGAGACCGGAGACCGCCAATATATTATCGAAACAATTGCATGTATAAACGGGAGAGAGGATGATTTTAACTGTAAATATAACCGCAATACGCTATACGCAATGCGCACACCTCTGAGCAACCCCGACCTCGCCCTGCGTGAAGCCGAGGTCGCGCTGCGCCTGTTCGGTCACGGCGGGATATGCGTCGCTGCCAAAGGCCTGCACAATAACCCGGCTATACTGGACCGCCTCGCGGCACTGTGCCGGCGGTCGGGCGCGGTGCTGATGATCACCAGAACCGCAGAGTAAGCGGGCCTGCCGGGCGGCGATCAGCCGCCGGACTTGTCGTTCATGGCCGAAATGCCGCCATGGGCGGCGGACCAACGGGCCGGATCGTTGAGGAAGCTCTCGACCTCGGCCAGGATCTCGGGTTTGAAATGACCGCTCTCGCGCGCGACGGCCAGCACATCCCACCAGGTGGTGAGATAGTGCAGCTTGATGCCGATTTCGTCCATCAGCGGCCGGCTCTCGGGGAAAATGTCGTAAAAGAACAGCACGAAGCAATGATCGACCGTGACGCCGGCGTCGCGCAGGGCCTGTGCGAAATTGATCTTGCTGCGCCCGTCGGTCGCCAGATCCTCGACCAGCAGCGTGCGCACGCCGGGCGTCACCTCGCCCTCGATCTGGGCATTGCGGCCAAAGCCCTTGGCCTTCTTGCGGACATACTGCATCGGCAGCATCAGCCGGTCGGCGATCCAAGCCGCGAAGGGAATTCCCGCAGTCTCGCCACCGGCGACGACATCGACCGATTCATACCCGACCTCGCGCACGATGGTGGCGGCGGCAAAATCCATCAGCGTCGAGCGCAGCCGCGGATAGGAAATGATCTTGCGGCAATCGATATAGACCGGGCTGGCCCAGCCCGAGGTGAAGATAAACGGTTTATCGGAGTAGAAGTGGACGGCCTTGATCTCCAGCAGCATCTTGGCTGCCTCGCGCGCAATCACGGCACGGTCGACCGGCAGGGACAGGTTCGGCATGGATTCTCCGCACACCAATTGCGGCGCCCGCCTGCCTGACCCACCCGGAGGCAGGGCGGGCACTTGACCAACGAAACACCATCTTGAGGAAAGATGGTGCCCAGGAGAGGACTCGAACCTCCACGGCTTTCACCACTGGTACCTGAAACCAGCGCGTCTACCAATTCCGCCACCTGGGCACGTGGGGCTGCTCATAGGGTGGTGATCGCCTGCTTGTCAATCGTCTTGTCACAAAAACCGCCACGCCTGCCGCGACCATCCGCTACTGTACAGCGGCAGCAAGATTGACTAGATCGAGGCTGGATGACGGATTGGGAGCAATTGGACATGGCGGCAGGTCTGATCACGGTTTTCGGCGGCTCGGGGTTTGTCGGGCGGCATCTTGTCCGGGCGCTGGCCAAGCGCGGCTGGCGTGTCCGCGTGGCGGTGCGTCGGCCCGATCTTGCCGGTCATCTCCAGCCCATGGGCGGGGTCGGACAGATCCACGCCGTGCAGGCCAATGTCCGTAACCGCGCCTCCGTGGCACGGGCGATCGCCGGGGCCGATGCGGTGGTCAATCTTGTCGGCATCCTGAGCGAGAGCGGGCGCAACACCTTTGCTGCCGTCCAGGCGGCGGGGGCCCGCACGATCGCCGAGGAGACGGCCCGGGCCGGCATCACGCGGTTCGTCCACATGTCGGCGCTGGCCGTCGGGGCGGCGGCAAATTCCGACTATGCCGCCTCCAAGGCTTACGGCGAAGCCGCCGTTCTGGCGTCCGTGCCGACGGCAGTGGTGGTGCGTTCTTCGCTGATTTTCGGACCGGAGGACGGGTTCTTCAACCGCTTTGCCTCGCTCAGCCGCTTCTCGCCGGTCATTCCGCTGATCGGCGGCGGCGAGACCCGCTTCCAGCCGGTCTATGTCGGCGATGTCGCCGAAGCCCTGGTTGCTGCGGTCGAGGGGCGGGCGCGTGCGGGCACCGTCTATGAACTGGGCGGGCCGCAGGTTGCCAGCTTCAAGGCGCTGATCGATTACATCCTGAAGGTGACCGGCCGCACCCGGCTGCCGGTGTCGATTCCGTTCTGGGCGGCGCGGCTGAAGGCCAGCGTGCTGCAGATCCTGCCGAACCCGCCGCTGACGGTCGATCAGGTCGAACTGCTGAAGTCCGACAGCGTGGTCAGTGACGAGGCCGAGCGCGAGGGTCGGACCCTTGACGGACTCGGCATCGATCCGACGGCGTATGAATCGATCGTTCCGGGCTATCTCTACCGCTTCCGCGAGCATGGCCAGTTTGAAAAGATGCCGGTGGCCTGAGACCGGCACCGGCCTACATCTGCGGCAGGACCCGGTCGGGCGGATGATGCCCGTCGATGAAGGTCTTGATGTTGATGATGACTTTCTCGCCCATCTCGATGCGGCTTTCGACCGTCGATGAGCCCATATGCGGCAACAGCAGCACCCGGCCCCTGTCGGCGAGTTGCCTGAGTCGCTCGGGCACCGCCGGCTCGTGCTCGTAGACATCAAGGCCGGCACCGGCGAGATGGCCTGATTCGAGCAGATCGGTCAGTTCGGCCGTATCGACGATTTCGCCGCGCGCCGTGTTGACGAGGATCGCATCGGGCTTGAGCAGCCGGATGCGCCGGGCCGACAGCAGATGGAACGTCGCCGGCGTATGCGGGCAGTGGATGGTGACGATATCCATCCGCGCCAGCATCCGGTCGAGGCTTTCCCAGTAGGTTGCCTGAAGCTCTTCCTCGGTGCGGGCCGAGACCGGCCGGCGATTATGGTAATGCACATGCAGGCCGAAGGCGCGGGCGCGGCGGGCGACCGCCTGGCCGATCCGCCCCATGCCGACGATGCCGAGGCGCTTGCCATGAATGCGCCGGCCCAGCATCCAGTTGGGCGACCAGCCGCTCCAGCCTCCGTCCGGGATGATCCGCGCGCCCTCCGAGAATCGCCGTGCGACCGCGACAATCAGCGCCATGGTGAAATCAGCCATGTCCTCGGTCAGAACGCCGGGCGTGTTGGTGACGGTGATGCCGGCCTTGCGGGCAGCGGCCACATCGATGTTGTCGACCCCGTTGCCGAAATTGGCGATCAGCTTCAGGCGCGGGCCGGCCTGTTCGATCAGTGCGGCGTCGATGCGATCGGTCACGGTGGGCAAGAGGACATCGGCCGCAGTCATCGCCGAGACCAGTTCGGCGTCGGACATCGGCGTATCGGCAAGGTTGAAGGTCACGTCGAACAATTCGGCCATGCGCTGCTCGATGACATCGGGCAACCGCCGGGTGACAATCACGGTCGGCCTTGGTTTCGTCATCGTCTGCATGCACCCCCTAAGGCAGCGATTCGTGATCAGTTCAACCACACATTAACGGTGTTGGCACCATGATCCACAGTGCCTGCCTGCCAGCCGGTCTAGCAGATCGGGACCGGTGCGCTCAATGGGTCGCACGATCCTGGCAGACGCCCGGCCGGCAGGGTGAGACAAAAGACTGGATGGGGCTATTGTGTTGACGCGCTTTTGCTGTTTTTCCGTGATTTTTGCCATGCACGCGGCGCTTGCGCCGGCGTTCGCTGCTTCGGCCGAGACCGTTCCGGTAGGGCCGGCGACCGGTCTTCCCGTGCCGCGCTACGTCAGCCTCAAACCGTCCGATACCCCGATGCGCGAGGGGCCGAGTAAGGAACACCGAATCAAATGGGTGTTCAAGCGCGAAGGGCTGCCGGTGGAGATCACCGGCGAATTCGACAACTGGCGCCGCATCCGCGATGCCGAGGGGACCGAGGGCTGGGTCTTCCACTCCCGCCTGTCGAGCCGCCGCACGGCGCTGGTCGCGCCGTGGTCGAAGGAAGCCGCACTGCCGCTGCTTGACGAAGGGGCCGAGGGCGCGGCCGTCATCGCCCGGCTGCAGCCGACCGTGCTGGCCAATATCGAAATCTGCAACGGTCAATGGTGCCGCATCAACGGCGACGGCTTCCGCGGCTGGATGAAACAGGATCAGCTGTGGGGTGTGTACCCGAAAGAACCGGTCAAGTAGGCGCCTTCAGCAGAGGCCGATTCCTGCCCGCAGCCTATTCGTCGGTCGCCGGTGCCTTCGGACGCAGCCGGAGGACAACATCGATGCCGGCAATCTCCATTCCGTCGGGCGGGGTCGGAACGTGGCTGAGCGCGATGTCGCCGCCGTCGATATCGATCAGCCGGCCCTCGCTCTCGACATAAAAGTGGAAATGGTCGCCCGTATTGGTATCGAAATAGGCCTTTGCCCCTTCCACCGCCACTTCGCGCAGGAAGCCTGCCGCAGTGAACTGATGCAGGGTGTTGTAGACGGTCGCCAGCGAAACCGGCACCCGCGCCCTGAGCGCCTCCTCATGCAGGCGCTCGGCCGTGATATGCCGATCGCCCTTGCCAAACAGCAGCCAGCCCAGCGCAACGCGCTGGCGCGTCGGCCGCAGCCCGGCGGTCCTCAGCATGCCCTTGAGGTCATGCACGGGACATCCGGTGCGCTCTGCCGGGTCAGCGTGGAGTGATTGCGTCGTCGTCATCGTCTTCATGAACGTCAATATAGCCCGCGCTGTGCAAATCGGCAACGGCTGCCCGCGAAAGTCCGCCTGCGATCGGGACAGGTCAAGACCGGCGGGGATGTTCTGATTTGTCGCTTTCACACAGCGTGTTAATGCGGTTTAATATTCCGTGAGGAGCAGCCGGGCCAGCATTGGGTTGGGTACGGCATCAGGGTAACAGGAAAATGACCGACGCCGCGCAGGAAACCGCCCGCAAGTCCAGCTTCACCTACGATGATCTCATCGCCTGCAGCCGCGGCGAGCTGTTCGGGCCGGGCAATGCCCAGCTTCCCGCCCCGCCGATGCTGATGTTCGACCGCATCACCGAGGTGAGCGAGACCGGCGGCCTGTTCGACAAGGGCTACATCCGGGCCGAGTTCGACATCAACCCGGACCACTGGTTCTTTCCCTGCCATTTTCCCGGCAACCCGATCATGCCGGGATGCCTCGGGCTTGATGCGATGTGGCAGTTGACCGGTTTCTATCTTGGCTGGCTTGGCGAGCCGGGCTATGGCATGGCGCTGTCGACCGGCGAGGTGAAGTTCAAGGGCATGGTGACGCCGCGCACCAGGCTTGTCGAATATGGCATCGACTTCAAGCGCGTCATGCGCGGTCGTCTGGTGCTCGGCATCGCCGACGGCTGGATGAAGGCCGATGGCGAGACGATCTATAACGCGACCGACCTCAAGGTCGGCCTGTCGAAACAGAAGGCCGGCTGAGCCAGCCATACCGCAAGGCAAGGACAAACGTGATGAGACGGGTCGTCGTAACCGGCATGGGCATCGTGTCCTCGATCGGCAACAACGCCGGCGAGGTGCTGACCTCGCTGAAGCAAGCGCGTTCGGGCATTACCTTTGCCCCCGAGTTCGAGGAGCACGGTTTCCGCAGCCGCGTCTACGGCCGGCCGACGCTTGATCCGGCGACGGTGCTTGACCGGCGGGCGATGCGTTTCCATGGCGGGGGAACCGGCTGGAACCAGGTGGCCATGGACGAGGCCATCAAGGACGCCGGACTGACCGAAGCCGAGATTTCCAACGAACGGACCGGCATTGTCATGGGCTCGGGCGGCCCGTCGACACGGACGGTGATCGAATCGGTCGACAAGGCCCGCGAAAGCGGCAATTCCAAGCGGGTCGGCCCGTTCGCGGTGCCGAAAGCAATGTCGTCGACAGCCTCGGCGACGCTGGCGGTGTGGTACAAGATCAAGGGCGTCAACTATTCGATCTCGTCGGCCTGCGCGACGTCGAACCATTGCATCGGCAATGCCTACGAACTGATCCAGTGGGGCAAGCAGGACCGGGTCTTTGCCGGCGGCTGCGAGGAACTCGACTGGACACTGTCGGTGCTGTTCGACGCGATGGGCGCGATGTCCTCGACCTACAACAACCCGACCGCCTCGCGCGCCTATGACA
>CALCZO010000067.1 GCA_937903315.1 uncultured Alphaproteobacteria bacterium | reverse complement strand
ACTTCTCGATCACCTCGCGGTCGACGCCCGTCAGCTTGAGCATGATGAAGGCGAGAACCGAGGCCATGACGAGCTCCCACACGCCTTCGACCCACAGATGGACAACCCACCACCAGTACACCTTGTCGAGCACGAGGTTCGACGGGTTGTAGAGGGCGAACAGGAAGAACACCGCGATGCCCCACAGCCCGAGCAGCAGGACGTTGGTGATCGCGGTCTTGCGGCCGGCGAGCACCGTGGTCGAGACATTGTAGAGGAACATCAATGCTGCGACGATGATGCCGAGCTTGACCCACAGCGGCTGCTCGAGGAACTCGCGCCCTTCCTTGCCGAGCAGCAGGTTGCCCTCGAACAGGTTGAACACATAGGTGATGACGGCACCGAGCGTGCCGACGACGAGGATGATCAGTTGCAGGTAGGCGATCATCGGCGAGTGGATTTCCCGCTCGCTTTCTTCGGGAATGATGTAGTAGGCCGCGCCGAAGAAGCCGAGCAGCAGCCAGACGATCAGCGCGTTGGAATGCAGCATGCGGACGATGTTGAAGGGCAGCAGCTCGGACAGGAAGTTGGGCTGCACATAGATGTAGCCGGCCAGCAGCCCCACCGTCACCTGAATGGCGAACAGGGCGAGTGCGGCGAACCAGTACCACTTCGCGATAGCTTGGGATTCGTATTTCATCGGATTACCCCGTGTTCTGGAACTCGAGTCTGGTTCAGCCGGCGTTGTTGGGTGGCCAGTTGTTGGTCTTGATCTTGTTCGTCCATTCCAGGAAGGCGGCGAGATCGTCGAGTTCCTTGTCCGACAGGTTGAACTGCGGCATCTGGCGGCGGCCCGGCGCCCCGCTGGGCTGGGATTTCATCCACGACTTGATGAGGTCTCTGGCCTGCGCAGGGTCCTTGTCACCGCCGTAACGGACGAAGACATTGCCCAGTTCGGGCGCGAAATAGGCACCCTCGCCCAGGATCGTGTGGCAGTTGATGCAGGCGTGTTTCTCCCAGATGCGCTTGCCGTTCTCCACGGCCGGCGTCAGGGTTTTGACGTCTGTCGATGTTGTGATCGCGTAGTAGTGGGTGTGCGCAACCAGTGCCACGAAGATCGCAAAGAAAGAGATCGATCCGCCGTAGAAAATGTTGCGCGCTGCCGATTTGGTCAGAAGTTCGCTCATGCTCCGCCCCCGATAGTGGTGCTTTCAGCGGGCGACCCTAGGACGGCATCCGTAAGCGTCCTTGATGGTTGGTAATCGATTGACGTTTGACGCGGCCGGCGGCTTGAAAAAGATCAAGGCATCACCGCCCGCCGGCGGCGATGGTAAGTGTCGGCCCGCCGTAATTGCAGGGTGTTGACAGGATGAGATGATGGACAATGACGCGCGGGGTATCGGGCCGATCGCCAAGCTGCCGGTATTCCTCGACCTTGCAGGGCGGCGGGCGGTTCTGGCCGGTTCCAGCAACGGGATTGCCTGGAAAGCCGAATTGATTGCGGCAGCAGGGGCCGATGTCACGGTGTTCATGCCCGAAGCCAGCGAGGCGCTGGAGCGGCTGGCCACCACCGGCGTTGCTGCGGGGTCCTTGCGGCTGGTCCCGCGCCGCTGGCAGGAAAGCGATCTCGGCGGGGCTGCGCTGGCGACCGGCGATTTCGAGGAGACGGGGGAGGCTGAAGCCTTTCACGCCGCCGCGCACCGGGCCGGGGTGATCGTCAACACGGTCGACAAGGCGGCGACCTGCGATTTCTATTTCGGTTCGATCGTCAGTCGCTCGCCGATCGTCATCGGCATCACCACCAACGGCACCGCGCCGATCCTCGGCCAGGCGGTACGCCGCACCATCGAGGCCGCCCTGCCGCGCTGGCTGGCCGACTGGGCTGCGCTCGCCGCCCGCATCCGCGCCTCGGTCAAGACCGATCTGGCCCCTGGTCCCGAGCGCCGCCGCTTCTGGGAGGCGTTTGTCGATCGGGCCTTTGCTGCCCCGCCCACGGGCACGGACGAGAGCGCGCGTGCCGCTGTTCAGGCCACCGGCGAGGCGGAGGGCAGCAGTGGCGGTCGCCTTACCGAGATTGCCGTGCCCTGTGCCAATCCCGAATGCCTCAGGATGCGTGATGTCCGGGCGATGCAGGCAGCCGATCTGATCGTGATGGACGCCGGGCTGCCTGATGGCGTCTCCGCGCTGTGCCGTCGCGAGGCCGAGCGCCTTGTGATCGACGGCGCGCGGATGGATCTGGCCGCTGCCACGATCGATGCGGCGCGCCGGCAAGGGCGCACGGTGGTGCGGCTGACGCGCGCGATGACCTGCGCCGGGTGCTGAACAGCAGTTGCGGCGGCGGTGAGGGCGGGTGATAACGGCAGCGACTGGATTTGCCGGAGACCGACATGCCGATTGATTCCGAGCGTCTATGGGCGCGGCTCGAAGCGCTTGCCGAGATGACCGAGCAGGACCGCCCGTGGACGCGGCGGTCGTTCACGCCGATGTTCCTGAAGGGCCGGGCCTATGTCGAGGCCGAATTCAGGGCAGCCGGGCTTGCGGTCCGCATGGATGCCGGCGGCAATCTGATCGGCCGGCTGGAGGGGCGCGAGCAGGGCCTGGCGCCGATCCTGATCGGCTCGCATTCCGACACCGTGCCGGCGGGCGGGCGCTTCGACGGTCCGCTCGGGATTTTCGCGGCGCTGGGCGTGGCCGAGCGGCTGATCGCGGACGGAGAGCGGCTGCGCCATCCGCTGGAGGTGGTCGATTTTCTCGCCGAGGAGCCGAGCGAGTTCGGCCTGTCCTGCATCGGCAGTAGGGCCATCGCGGGAGCGCTGACCCCTGCCGATCTCGCCCGCACGCGGCCCGACGGCATGACGCTGGCCGAAGCCATCGCCTATGCCGGCGGCAGGCCCGACGCGCTGGCCGAGGCGCGGCGGCCGTCCGGTTCGATCGCCGCCTTCTGCGAAGTCCATATCGAGCAGGGCCGGATCCTCGAGAACGAGGGCCTTCCGATCGGCATCGTCACCGATATCGCCGGCATCCGGCGCGAGAAAATCACCATCACCGGCCGCACGGACCATGCCGGTGCGACGCCGATGGCGCTGCGGGCCGATGCGCTGGTCGGTGCCGCCCGGATTGTCGCGGCGACGTATGCCCGTGCGCTCGCCCTGTCGCAGGCCGGCCCGCCGTTGGTGGCGACCATCGGCGCGGTCACGGTCGAGCCCAATGCCGCCAACGCGGTGCCGGGCCGGGTGGTTCTGGTGCTCGAAGTGCGCGCCGGCGACGACGCGCGGGTGAAAGCCTTCCCCGCTGCCGTGATGGCGGAAGTGGCACCGGACCTTGCCGCGCTCGGCGTCACCGCCGCGATGGAGCCGATCAGCCATGTTGCGCCGACGCCTTGCGCTGATGTCGTGCGCACCGCGATCCGCGACGGCGCGGCAGCGGCCGGGCTGGCGACGCGCGACCTGTTCAGCGGCGCCGGCCACGACGCGGTGTTCGTTTCCGCCGCCGGCCCGGTCGGGATGATCTTCACCCCCTGCCGCGAAGGCCGCAGCCACGCGCCGGAAGAATGGCTTGAGCCGAACCAGGCGGCGGACGGCGCCCGTGCGCTTTACGAAACGGTGCGCTTGCTCGACGCGCGGCTGGACTGAACGGACGTTCCGTAGCGTCGTCGTAGCGCGGTGGCCTTGTCGCTGGCGGGCAGGAAACTGGCGCCATCGGTCAGTTTGATCGCCCCGTCCGGCTCACTGGGGAGCGGTCCCCTGTTCGGGCTGGGAACGGCTGCGATCGCATCGGCCAGCGCGCGCACCACCTGCGGCGCGGCAACGCTGGTTCCGTTCATGATCACCCAACTGCCCGACAGCGTCCCGGCAGCGACCATGCCGCCGCCGACGCCGCCGAAATCGGCGATGGCGCTGTGGGCGATGGTCTTGCTGTTGCGCGTCGGTCCGGTCGACGAATAGCGCGATGGGATGACGCCTTGCGGCCCCTCGTCGGTTGACATCGCACCCACGATGATCGAGGTCGCGCCGGTCGCGATCGCCGACAGGCTGTCGTCGCGGCGGATCGGGCAGGTGGTCGCGGGGTGCGAGAAATTGCGGCTGACCGGATCGCGCTCATACGCCTGCGTGTGATCGAAACGCGAGGTCCGGCCCTTGAACGGATAGCCGGCCGGCGTGCCGTCGCGCTGGATGTAGAGCCGTGCATCGACCGGACCGCCGCCGGTATTGGTCATCGTGATCCGCCAGCGGCCGGCCGGTGCCAGCGTGTTAGCCGTGTCATGCATCCGCGTGGTCGGGCCGACGGCGAGCAGGACGCGAACCCGCTTGCCTTCCGCGCCCAGACCGCGTTGTGCGGTCATTGCGGCGATCAGGGTCGATCCGTCCTGAAGCAGGTGAACCCTGTCGCTGCCCAG
>CALCZO010000066.1 GCA_937903315.1 uncultured Alphaproteobacteria bacterium | reverse complement strand
TCGGCAACAACGGCAATGACACGATCAATGGCGGCGCCGGCGGTCAGGATACGTTGCAGGGTGGCGCGAATGACGACACGATCTATATCGACGGCACCTCGCTGCTGATCGCCGGGACCTCGGTGTCCGGCGGCACGGGCATCGACACGGTCATCATCACCGAGAACTCCGGCTGGAGCTTCACCGGCGGTGAACTGAGCGCGGCGCTGGCCAGCGATATCGAGGTGATCAGCTTCCGTGAGGCGTCGATCGACGCCAACATCACGCTGTCAGCCGCCGATATCATCAGCATGACCGAAGCTACCGGCTCGCCTTCCACCACCAACCAGCTCGATATCCTGGTCAATTCGGGCGACAACATCCTGATCGACGCCGGTTCGTTCTACACCACATCGACCGACGGGGCGGGCAGCCACTACACCTTCTATTCGGATGGCAGCCTCACCACCCAGATTGCCCATCTTGATGTGCTGACCCCCTGAGGGCGGTCAGTCATCGCGGGCTAGATCGCCGATGATGCCGGCGGCCAGGCTGAGGCGCGCCTGCGTCAGCCCGCCGGCCTGAAG
This sequence comes from uncultured Alphaproteobacteria bacterium, assembly GCA_937903315.1. Taxonomy (GTDB): domain Bacteria; phylum Pseudomonadota; class Alphaproteobacteria; order Rhizobiales; family Beijerinckiaceae; genus JAIUNP01. Next base: position 1,986 of record CALCZO010000066.1, on the reverse strand, counting down.
CTCGGTGAGAGCGGCCTTGGTCCGGGCAAGGTCGCCGGCGCGCGCCGCGGCAAAGGCATCGAGCCCGGCCTCGCCCGCGCCGTGCCGCGCCAGCATGGTCACGACAATGCGCCGCAGCGCCAGATCGATCGCGCCCTGCGCCCGCTCGGCGGCCAGCGCCTCGTAGCGGTCGGCCGGCTGGAGGCCGGATGCCGCCGCACGCAGGGCACCGATGCCCAGCCGCTCGCCGAGGGCGAGCAGCGCGGTCATCGCCTGCCCGACGCTGTGACCGCCGGTACCGGCAGCCAGAACCGCGTCGGTCGTCCGCGCCAGCACCGGCAGGGCAGCAATGCGTGCCGCAAGCACAGCCGGCACGCCGGCCTCCTGCCAAAGGTTCTTCTGGCGGTCAACCGCCTCGGCTTCGGCCGGCGGCAGCATGCCGCCCAGGGCATCGGCCAGAGCGGTAATGCCAGTGCGGAACCGCGTGACCATCGGCCCGAGCGGGGCGGTCACGTCGACGTTGCGCAGGAACCAGGTCATCCGCCCGACGGCGAGCCGACGGACCGCGTCGTAGAGATCAAGCTGCACCGATCCGGGCACCTTCGTGTCGAGCGCCTCGATCGCCGCCGACAGCGGCAGCAGGTCGAAGCAGTCGCGGGCGAGGGCATAGGCAGCGGCGATCGCGGCGGCGTCCGCCCCGGTCTCGTCGGCAAAGCGGGCGAGTGCGCCCGGTCCGCAACGGTTGACCAGCCCGTTGCCAAGCTGGGTGGCGATGATCTCGCGGCGCAGCGGATGGTCGCGCACCGCATCGGCAAAACGGCTGCGCAGCGCGGCCGGGAAGTAACGGTCGCGCTCGTCGGCGAAATAGGGATCATCCGGCACGCTGGAGGCGATCAGGTCGTCGAACAGGGTCAGCTTGGCATAGGCCAGAAGCACCGCGAGTTCAGGCCGGCTCGCGCCTTCGCCGTCGGCGAGGCGGCGGGTGATCTCGGCATCGGAAGGCAGGCCTTCGACCTTGCGGTCGAGACGCCCCCGGCTCTCCAGCCGCTGCATCAGCCGCTGGTTTTCCGCCAGACCGGCGGGACCACGCCGTTCAGCCAGCGAAAGGGCCAGCGATTGCAGATAGTTGTTGCGCAGCACGAGACTTGCCACATCGTCGGTCATGCTGGCCAGCAGCGCGTTGCGATCCGTGCCGGCAAGACTGCCGCTGGCCAACGGGGCGGCCAGCGCGATCTTCAGGTTGACCTCGATGTCGGAGGTGTTGACGCCCGCCGAATTGTCGATCGCATCGGTGTTGAGCCGGATGCCGGCGCGGGCCGCCTCGATGCGCCCGGCCTGCGTGCAGCCGAGGTTGGCACCCTCGCCGATGACCTTGCAGCGCAGCATCGGCGCGGCGATGCGGACCGCATCGTTGGCGCGGTCGCCGGCGTTGGCGTCGGTCTCGGTGCTGGCGCGGATGTAGGTGCCGATGCCGCCGAACCACATCAGATCGACCGGAGCCTTCAGGATCGCCTGCATCAGCTCGTGCGGCGGCAGGTCTTCGGCCTCGATGCCGAGCGCGGCCCGAACCTGCGGCGAGAGCGGAATCGACTTGGCCGCGCGCGGGAACACCCCGCCGCCGGGGGAGATCAGCGCCTTGTCATAGTCCTGCCAGCTTGACCGCGGCAGGGCGAACAGGCGCTGGCGTTCGGCAAGCGCCACTGCCGCATCGGGCGCAGGATCAAGGAAGATGTCGCGATGATCGAAGGCGGCGACCAGCCGGATCGCGGGCGACAGCAGCATGCCGTTGCCGAACACGTCGCCGGACATGTCGCCGACGCCGACCACCGTGACCGGCATGGTCTGGATGTCGATGTCGATCTCGCGGAAATGGCGCTTGACGCATTCCCACGCGCCGCGGGCGGTGATGCCCATCTTCTTGTGATCGTAGCCGTTCGAACCGCCGGAGGCAAAGGCATCGCCGAGCCAGTGGCCGCGCTCGACCGACAGCGCGTTGGCAATGTCGGA
>CALCZO010000065.1 GCA_937903315.1 uncultured Alphaproteobacteria bacterium | reverse complement strand
GCCGACAAGATTGCCCCGCTCGGCTGGCATGTTGTCGTTTACTTCGAGGCCGCTGATCTTGCCGAACTGACGCCGTTTCTGAGAACACTTCCAACTCCGATCGTTGTCGACCACATGGGGCGACCCGATGTCGCCAAGGGCGTCAACAGCCCGGATTTTGCCCGTTTCCTGGCGTTGCTGGCCGGTAACCCGCACATCTGGTGCAAGGTCTCCTGCCCCGAGCGATTGAGCCGGACCGGTCCGCCCGACTACAGCGATGTCGTTGCCTTTGCCCGAATGGTTGTGGAAACGTTTCCCGATCGCGTCCTTTGGGGAACCGACTGGCCGCACCCGAACATGACGACACATATGCCTGACGACGGCGACCTTGTTGATTTCATTCCCTCCATTGCCGTCACGGACGATCTCCGGCAGCGACTTCTGGTCACGAATCCGATGCGGCTCTACTGGCCGGACGAGGCGGCATAGCCATCCTTCGGTTTCGTCAATTTCACGCATCTTTCACACCGCCCTTTCCGCAGAGGCTGTAGCGTTCAACTGTCATTGCGACCGATGCAATGATCAGTTGAATGCAAACGCATTCCGGAGGGGGCGTGTATGCTTGATGTCGACAGAACGCTTTTGCTTGAGGCCACTTTGGATGCCCTGGCTCTTGGCATCATCGTTGTTCGATCGGATGCGACCATCGTCTTCATGAACGAAACTGCCGATTCCTTTATGTCTGAGAAAGGACCGTTGCGACTTCTGAACGGTCGCCTGAGCGCAACCAACAAGCGCATGGCGGCGGAACTTCTGGCGGCTCTCGGCCAGTGCTTGGCCCGTCATTCAGCGTCTTCAGCGCCGCGACCCACGACTCTGGCCTTCCCGCGCGCAACAGGGACTGGCGTTATCGCAACACTCTTCTGCCAGAAAGGCCGGAGCAACTCCTGTAGTAAAAGCGCATCGAATCCGACAGCGACAATTATCTTGCAGGATCCCGATCTCATCCCGCTGTTGCCGGCGGATGCCTTTGCGCAGCTTTACAGTCTCACACAAGCTGAATTGCGAGTTGCCATGGCTCTTATTCCAGGCTCGACTGCACAGAGTGCGGCAGAGCATCTTGGCATTTCATGCAACACTGTCAAAACACATCTTCAGAGAATTTTTGAAAAGACTTCGACGAGCCGTCAAGCCGACCTTGTTGCCTTGATGCTGAGGACGACACCGCCGCTTCTGGCGCAAGCCTGACGCGATTTTCAGCACGAAACCCTATTGACTACGAATATTGACGTCGATCGCAGTGTTTCGCGATCAGCGGCGTGGGCCTGTCCCACGCCGTTTTCGTCACACCATGGTTGACATCCAGCCAAGTCCCGCTGCGGTTTCACCTTTCGGGCGATATTCGCAAGACACCCAGCCGTCATAGCCGATTTCGTCCAACCATCTGAAAAGAAATGGGTAATTGATTTCACCCGTTCCCGGCTCATGGCGGCCCGGCGTATCGGCGATCTGGATGTGGGCGATGCGGGACAGGTGGGCTTTCAGCGTATTGGCAAGTTCGCCTTCCATGCGCTGCATATGATAGATGTCATACTGGAACTTGAGATTGTCCGACCCGACCTCATCGAAAATGGAAAATGCCTGCTTGGATGTATTGAGATAGAATCCCGGCATATCATAGAAGTTGATCGCTTCCGCAATCAGCAGGATGCCTTCCTTCTTCAAGGCCTCGGCGGCGAACCTGAGGTTGGCAACAATCGTGGCGCGAAGCACATCCTCCGAGACGCCGGCGGGGCGAATTCCGGATAGGCAATTGACCTGCTTGTTGCCCAACACCTTCGCATATTCAATGGCTTTGCCGATGCTGTCCTGAAATTCGCCGACCCTGTCGGGCAGACAGGCAATGCCCCGCTCGCCGCCCTCCCAATTGCCGGGCGGCAGATTGAACAACACTTGAGTCAGGCTGTTCCGGTCCAGCTTTTCCCTGATCGCAAACTTGTCTTCCGCATAGGGAAAGAGAAACTCCACGCCTTTGAAACCGGATTTACCGGCCGCATCAAAGCGATCCATGAATGGATGCTCGGTGAACAGCATCGAAAGATTGGCGGCAAATCTTGGCATGATGATCTCTATCAGAAGACGGTGACGGGCGGTCAGGCCCCCGATTCAACAGGCACGACAGGCACTGGCTGGTGAAATCCTCTGCGAATCGCGCGTCGTCGCGGGTGAACGACGATTCGCACAATCCGGAAGAGCGGGTTGAACGGCCGAATTGCAAGCCGTTCAACCATGCGATCGGGTCGCGATCATCGCAGGCTGGCGTTGACCTTGTCCAGAGCGGTCTGGGCGGGCACAAGCTCGGCATCGCCCAGTTGGTTGAGGGGGGTGGTCACCGTGCCGATGTGGCTGTGCATGTCCTCGGGATCGGGATCGAGATAGACCAGTCCGGTCACGATCTCGCCCTTGGCCTCGCTGCTCATCAGATAGCTGAAGGCGGCGTTCCGGTCGTGCACATCATAGCCGGCACCGATCTTGCGCAGCCGGATGAAGGAGCCGTCGTGGAGCTTGACCACCTGCACGGTGCCGGGCGCATAATCGGTCGTGATCGGCGCCCGCTCCTTGACGAAGTCGAGCGCGTTGATCGCCTCGTTATGCTCGCGGACATAGTCGAAGCTCTTGGTCGAGCCTTCGTGGTTGTTGAAGGCGACGCAGGGCGAGATGCAGTCGATGAACGCCGGCCCCTTGTGCTCGATCGCCGCCTTGATCAGCGGAACAAGCTGGTCCTTGTCGCCCGAGAACGAGCGGGCGACGAAGGTTGCGCCAAGCTGCAGCGCCATCTGGACCAGGTCGATCGGTGAATCGGTGTTGACCGCGCCCTTCTTGAGCTTGGCGCCCTTGTCAGCGGTGGCCGAGAACTGGCCCTTGGTCAGACCATACACGCCGTTGTTGGCGACGATATAGACCATGTTGACGCCGCGACGGATCGAATGGGCGAACTGGCCGAAACCGATCGACGCCGAATCGCCGTCACCGGAAACACCGAGATAGATCAGGTCGCGGTTGGCCAGATTGGCGCCGGTCAGCACCGATGGCATCCGGCCATGCACGGAATTGAAGCCATGCGCGTTGCCGAGAAAGTAGGTCGGCGTCTTCGACGAGCAGCCGATACCCGACAGCTTGGCGATGCGATGGGGCGGCAG
>CALCZO010000064.1 GCA_937903315.1 uncultured Alphaproteobacteria bacterium | reverse complement strand
GATTGAGGGCGGCGTCCTTTGCAGGACCCGCCCTCTGATCTTGTCCACGGGAGGGGTGCTTCCACAACCTCTCCGCAGCTCACATGGCCTTTTTGACACGAAATGTGTTGCGATGCAATTACCCGCTCCCCCTGACTACGACAAAATGTCGCCTGTCATTTCGGCGATGCAGCGCGAGAGGCTGATGCGATATATGCCGGCGGCAGGGCAGGATGAGCAGACCGCCTTTCGCTACTATCTCTGGAACTGCCATTTATCACAATCATTCCATCATACCCTTCACTTCGCCGAGATTGTCAGCCGTAACGCGCTTGCGCGCGCACTGGCGCGGCGCTGCGGCGCCCAATGGCACGATGACATCCAATTTCGACAATTGCTTGATCCTGACTTTGAACGGGAGCTGATCGCCTGCGTGCGTCAGGAAACGCGGCAGCATCGTGGCGCAATGACGCCCAACCATGTGATCTCTGCGTTATCCTTCGGCTTCTGGAATCACTTGGCGACCAAACGGTTTGAACGTTACCTGTGGTCACACGGTGTGCAGGCGGTCTTTCCCAATGCCCCTGCGACCAAGATGCGGCAGGATGTCCATGACTTGATCGAAAGCGTGAGACGCTGGCGTAACCGTATCGCACACCACCGGGCAATTTTTGATAAATCGCCCATGCGGAAACACCAAGACGCCCTTGATCTGATCAAATGGGCCTGTGATGACACCGGCCATTGGGTATCCGGTGTCTCTAGGGTTCCCGCTGCGATCGCCCTCAGGCCGAGATGACGATTCGCTGGTTGAATTTTAATGTCGATCGCTCAGAAAATCGTAGCTGGATGATCGATTCCGACAAGCCGGGGTGATGGAATGAACAGTGACGTTCTCGTGCTTGGCGCGGGCATTGTGGGTCTCGGGATTGCGCTCAATCTTCAGGAAAAGGGCCGTTCGGTCATCCTCGTCGATCGGAGCGGGCCGGGAGAGGAGACCTCGTTCGGCAATGCCGGGCTGATCCAGTGCGAGGCGGTGCATCCCTATACTTTCCCCGATGATCCGGTGACGCTGATCCAGGCGGCGCTGAACATCCGGGTCGATGCGCGCTACCAGTGGTCTTCGCTGAAGTCGGTCGCGCCGTGGCTGTACCAGTACTGGCGGCAATCGGCACCGGACAAGGTGGCGGCGAGCACGGCGGCGCGAGCGCCCTTGTTCGCGCTGTGTCTTGCCGAGCACGACAAGCTGGCCGCTGCGGCCGGGGCAAGCGCCCAGCTGCGGCGCGGCGGCTGGATCAAGATCGCCCGCAACGAAAAGACCCTTGCCACCGAGATCAAGCGTGCCAACGAACTGGTGGAATATGGCGTGCAGTCCGAGGTGCTGGATCATCGCCAGCTTGCGGCTGCCGAACCGCATCTGATGGGGCCGCTGATCGGCGGTGTGCACTGGAAGGATCCGTACAGCCTCGCCGAGCCGCTGGCACTCAGCCGCGCCTATGCCGATCTGTTCCTGAAACGCGGCGGGCAGTTTGCCAGCGCCGATGCCCGGTCGCTGGCCGAAGAGGCCAACGGCTGGTCTGTCGCCGGGCTGGACGGACGGATCACCGCGCGCGACTGCGTCGTCGCGCTCGGACCGTGGGCGAACGATATCACCGAGCCGCTTGGGTATGCGATGCCGCTCGGGGTCAAGCGCGGCTATCACATGCATTACAGGACGGTCGGCAATGCGACGCTGAACCTGCCGGTGCTCGATGGTGACACCGGCTATCTGATCGCGCCGATGACGCACGGCATCCGGCTGACGACCGGCGCGGAGTTTGCCGAGCGCGATGCGCCGCCGTCCTATGTCCAGCTTGAACTGGCCGAACCGGTGGCGCGCGGCCTGTTCCCGATTGGCGACCGGGCCGATTCCGTGCCGTGGATGGGCCGTCGTCCGTGCACGCCGGACATGGTGCCGGTGATGGGGCCGGCGCCGCGCCACAAGGGGTTGTGGTTCTCGTTCGCCCATGCCCATCACGGGCTGACACTGGCGGGCAGCGCGGGCCGGTTCATGGCCGAACTGATCACCGGCGAGACACCGTTCTGCGATCCGGCGCCGTATCGGGCCGACCGGTTCTGACGCTCAGCGGCCGAACCGGTCTTTCCACGCCGGAAGGGCGCCCGGAAAGGGCAGGGCGGTCGCCTCAAAGACGCCGCGAGCGATGGCGCGGGCGAGGCAATCGGCAGCGGCCTGGCCGATCCCGGTCAGGTCGGCCAGCGGATCGGCCAGCGGGCGGTGGCCGGTTGCGGCGGCAAAGACCGTGTCGCCATCCATCGGTGCGTGGCTTGGCCGGATCGCCCGGGCGAGCCCGTCGTCGGCCATGATGGCGAGGCGATGGGCCTCGGCCTTGGTCAGCACAGCATCGGTCGCGACAAGGGCGATGGTGGTGGCGGGCTGATGGCCCTTGATCCTGAGGGCGAGCGCGTCGGCCGGCAGGGCGGCGGGCCAGCCAAGGCCGCCAAATTCGCGGTCCTGCTCATACGGTGCGGCCCAGAAATGGCCGGTTGTCCCGATGGTGGCGCTGCCAATGGCGTTGACGATCACGATCGCGCCGACCGTGTGGCCGGTTGCGGTGCGGGTGCTGGCCGAGCCGATCCCGCCCTTGAGGGTTGCGGTGGTGGCGCCATAGCCGCCGCCTGCCGTGCCGAGCGCGACATCGCCCCCTGCCGCCCGGACGGCGTCGCGCCCCAGCGCCCAGTAGGGCGGATGGTCGCCCCAGTCCTTGTCACCGCCGTTGAGAAGATCGAACACGATGGCCTGTGGCACGATCGGCACGCGCACCGGCCCGACCGCAAAGCCGCGCCCGGCAGCGGCCAGAGCGGCCTGCGCGCCGCCCGCCGCATCAAGCCCGAAAGCCGAGCCGCCGGAGAGCACGATCGCATCGACCCGCTCGACCGTCTGTCCGGGGGCGAGCAGCCCGATATCCCGCCCGCCCGGAGCGCCGCCGCCGACATGGACGGAGGCCACCGCCGGGGTCTCGAACACGATGGCGGTGACGCCGCTGGCGATGCGCCCGTCCTGAGCATGGCCGACACGGACGCCTCGCACATCCGTGATGAGATTGCGCATGGGTGCGACCCTTCCGTGACATGACATTCGGCAAAGACTATGGGACAAGTCCGCGCAACAAAACCATCCGCCGGGGCCAATCTCCGGTTCTCAACAACGGCGCATGATGTCTGCTGATCTTTCCATTCCCTATGTGGCGTTTGCCGGCCTGCTGAGTTTTCTCTCGCCCTGCGTCCTGCCGCTGGTGCCGCCTTACCTCGCCTATCTCGCTGGCACGACGCTGGACGAATGGACCGGCGAGACGCAGGCCGGCATCCGCCGCCGGGCGATCCTGTGCGCACTGGCGTTCGTGCTCGGGTTTTCGACGATCTTCGTGCTGCTGGGGGCCGGCGCTTCGGTGATCGGGGCCAGTCTCAGACAGAATTCGGTCGAGATCGGCTGGATCGCCGGGGCGATGATCATCGTCATGGGCCTGCATTTCATGGGGGTGATCCGCATTCCGTTCCTTGCGCGCGAGGCGCGGATGCAGGTCGACAAGCCGGCCGGAATGGCCGGGGCCTATGTGATGGGACTGGCGTTCGCGTTCGGCTGGTCGCCGTGCATCGGGCCGGTGCTCGGCAGCGTGTTTGCCGTCGCCGGCTCGGAGGCCAGCGTCGGGCGCGGCATGGTCCTGCTGTCGGTCTATTCGGCCGGGCTGGGCGTGCCGTTTCTGATCGCAGCCTTCGCGATGGGGCCGTTCATCCGCTTCATGCGGCGGTTCCGTGCCCATATGGGCAAGGTCGAGATGGCGATGGGCATCATGCTGGTACTGACCGGCATCGCCTTCCTGACCGGCAGCTTTGCCATGATGGGCACATGGCTGCTCGATACCTTCCCCGCGCTGGGCAAGCTTGGCTGACCGC
>CALCZO010000063.1 GCA_937903315.1 uncultured Alphaproteobacteria bacterium | reverse complement strand
GCCACCGCCATGCCGTAGCCCGGCACGATGATGACCTTGGAGGCGTTCTTCATGATGTAGGCCGCATCGTCCGCCGAGCCGGCCTTGTACGGCTTCTGCTCCTGTGCTGCGCCGGCAGTCGCCACATCGCCGCCGAAACCGCCGAGGATGACCGAAATGAACGACCGGTTCATCGCCTTGCACATGATGTAGCTGAGGATCGCACCGGACGAGCCGACCAGCGCACCGGTGATGATCAGCGCCAGATTGCCGAGCGTGAACCCGATGCCCGCCGCCGCCCAGCCCGAGTAGCTGTTGAGCATCGAAACGACCACCGGCATGTCCGCTCCGCCGATCGGGATGATCAGCAGCACGCCGAGTGCGAACGACACCAGCACGATCAGCCAGAAAATGACCGCCGATTCCGAGCGCACGAACACCAGGATGAAGAAGGCCAGCAGCACACCAAGACCAATGTTGATGGCATGCCGCTGCGGCAGCATGATCGGCGCGCCGCTCATGCGGCCGTCGAGCTTGAGAAAGGCGATGATCGAGCCGGTGAAGGTCACCGCGCCGATCGCCGCACCCAGCGCCATCTCGAACAGGCTGGCGCCCTTGATCAGGCCCGGAGCGCCGATGCCGAACGCCTTCGGCGCATAGAGCGCGGCGGCTGCGACAAACACTGCGGCCAGCCCGACGAGGCTGTGGAATGCGGCGACAAGCTGCGGCATCGAGGTCATCGCGATGCGCCTGGCGAGCACGGCGCCGATCCCGCCGCCGATACCGGCGCCGACGACCAGATAGACCCAGTTCATCGCGCTGACCGGCGGCGACATCGCCAGCGTGGTCAGAACCGCAATGCCCATGCCGATCATGCCGAAGCGGTTGCCCTGCTGCGACGTCGAGGGATGCGACAGGCCGCGCAGGCTGAGGATGAACAGCACGCCGGCAACGAGATAGAGAAGGTTGGCGATATTGGCGTTCATGGCCTCAGCCCTTCTTCTTGTACATGGCGAGCATGCGCTGGGTGACCAGGAAGCCGCCGAAGATGTTCACGCAGGCGAAGATCAGCGCGATGACGCCGAACAGCACCGCCCAGCCCGATCCGCTCTCGGCGATCTGCACCCCGGTCGCCAGCAGCGCGCCGACGATGATCACCGAGGAAATCGCGTTGGTCACGCTCATCAGCGGCGTGTGCAGCGCCGGCGTGACCGACCAGACCACGTAATAGCCGACGAAGATCGCCATCACGAACACGGCAAAGCGGAACACGAACGGATCGACCAGCCCGCCGGTTGCGGCGGCGGCGGCGGCGCCGGCGGCATCGGCTGCGCCGGTCATGGCATCAAGCGCGGCCTGCGCCTTGTCGGCGGCCGCCTTGGCCACCGCCGCGGCGGCCCGCGCCTGTTCGACGAGTTCTGCGGGAGTTTGTGCCATGGGTGTCTTCCTCAGGCCTTGGGCTGGAACATCGGATGGACAAGCGCACCGTCACGGGCGAGCAGCGTCGCCTTGACCAGTTCGTCGTCCCAGTTGACGGCCAGAGTCTTGCCCGCCTTGTCGATCATCGTCTCAAGGAAGGCGAACAGGTTCTTGGCGTAAAGGCTGGAGGCCGTCGGCGCCAGCCGCGTCGCCAGATTGCCGAGACCGACGATCTTGACGCCGTTGTCGGTCATCACGATCTCGCCCTTTCGCGCCAGCGCGCAATTGCCGCCACGCTCGACCGCCAGATCGACGATGACCGAGCCGGGCCGCATCGAGGCGACCATCTCTTCGGTGATCAGACGCGGTGCCGGACGACCGGGGATCAGCGCCGTGGTGATGACGATGTCCTGTTTGGCGATGTGGCTGGCGGTCAGCGCCGCCTGCTTGGCCTGATAGTCCTTCGACATTTCCTTGGCGTAGCCGCCTGCGGTCTGCGCCTGCTTGAATTCGTCGTCCTCGACAGCGAGGAACTTGGCGCCGAGCGATTCCACCTGCTCCTTGGTGGCGGGGCGCACGTCGGTCGCCGTCACCACCGCGCCGAGCCGGCGGGCGGTCGCGATCGCCTGAAGGCCGGCAACGCCAACGCCCATGATGAACACCTTGGCCGCCGGCACCGTGCCGGCCGCGGTCATCATCATCGGCATGGCGCGACCATACTCCGCCGCCCCGTCGATCACGGCGCGATAACCGGCAAGATTGGCCTGGCTGGACAGGACGTCCATCACCTGCGCGCGGGTGATGCGCGGCATCAGTTCCATCGCGAACGGCACAGCGCCGGTATCGGCCAGCGCCTGGATCGCCGCGTCGTTGCCATAGGGATCCATCGTCGCCAGCACCAGGGCGCCGGACTTGATGCCCTTGATCCTCGCCGGATCAGGACGGCTTACACCGAGCAGGACATCGGCCTCGCCCAGCGCCTTCTTCATGTCCTTGGCGACGCTTGCCCCGGCCGCCTCGAACTCGGCGTCGGGGATCGACGACAGCATGCCCGCCCCCGATTGCACCGTGACCGCAGCGCCAAGACCGATGAGCTTCTTCACCGTCTCCGGCGTTGCCGCAACACGCGGCTCCCCGCCCTTGGATTCATCCAATACGACAATTCGCATCATCACTCCTCAAGACGGATGGTCGATCGGCCGGGCCGGCCTGCCGGCACAGTCATTCAGATCAGGGCAGCCCCCGCAAACAGCAGGGCCGAAACAATCACGGTGAGGAACCACGGCACCAGCGAGGTCATCGAGCCGATGAACAGCACCACGGCGACGGTGAGCACAGTGCCCCACTTGGCCATCACCAGAAAACGGGCATAGGTAGCTTCGTGCTCGCGGTAGTCGTTGTCGACGCCATGCGACACGGGATGATGATCGGCCATAAGAACCCCTCCTCGGCAGAAATGGACCCGATCCTTCTAGCCAGTCACCCGGCCCTAGGAAAGCCACATTCGCCACCATTCGGCAAAATTTCACGCATTCACACGGCCTGCTTTGACGCTGGTCAAGTCGCCGGTCAATTTGCCGCAAGTCCCGCCCGTTCAAGCGCGCCGGCCTGCCGCTCGGCGACGGCATCGACGGAGAACCCCTCCAGCACCTGATTGAACAGCTGGTAGAAGTTGCGCTCCGCCCTGAGGTGCAGGAACACCGCGCCCAGCCCGATCGCCGCCCGGTCCATGAACACGAATTCGCGCGGGATCGTGACCCCGCCGAGGCGCTTGAGTTCAGCCCTGACCCGGAACGCCTCCTTGCGCCCGTATTCGCCCGGTGCCACCCCATCGGCCACGGTCCGCACCCGGTCATCGAGGATCGGGCCATAGATGAACCGCGCCCAGATGTTGAGCGCATCGATCATCGGCGCCGTGAGGTTGCGGAACCCCCAGGTCTCGTAGGCATGGACCACCCGGTCGCGGTCGTCGGTTTTCAGCCCCTCGTAGAGATCGACCACCGCGCCGACGAACCGGGGCGTGAAGACGCGGATGCAGCCATAATCGAGCAGGTTGATGCCTGCAGCCTGCCCGTCCTGCTCGAACACGGTATAGTTGCCCAGATGCGGATCGCCGTGGATGACCCCGTAGCGCGAGAACGGCAGCCACCAGGCCATGAACATCGCCTCGCCGAGCCGGTTGCGCGTCTCGAGATCGGCATCCTTGTAGGTCAGAAGCTTCTTGCCATCGAGCCAGCCGAGCGTGATCAGCCGGCGTGTCGAAAGGTCATCGAACACCTTGGGCACGCGCACCAGCGGCGTGCCGGCCAGCGCTTCGCTGTAGAGCCGGGCATGGCCGGCCTCGCGGATGTAGTCGAGTTCCTCGCGCACCCGGTCGCCGATCTCGAGCAGCACCTCGCTGGTGTCGATCACGCCATCCATCTGCCGGTGAATGGCGAACAGGACCTTCAACTGGGCAAGATCGGCCTCGACGACCGATTGCATGTCGGGATACTGCAGCTTGCAGGCCAGCGCCTCGCCGTCGTGCGACACCGCCCGGTGCACCTGGCCGAGCGAGGCGGCGGCCGCTGCCTCTTTCTCGAACGAGGCGAAGCGACCCATCCACTCCGGTCCAAGTTCGCTCGCCATGCGGCGTTTGACGAACACCCAGCCCATCGCCGGCGCTTCCGACTGGAGCTTCTGCAGTTCGGCAGCGTAATCGGCAGGCAGCAGGTCGGGCACGGTCGCCATCAGCTGCGCCACCTTGACCAGCGGCCCCTTGAGCCGGCCAAGCGCGGCGGTCAGCGTCGCCGCATTGCCGGCACCCGACCCGCCGAACAGCCTCGCCCCGGCCATGCGGGCCGCGACCCCGCTGACATTGGCGCCGACCCTGGCATAGCGGCCCATGCGGGCGGTCAGGCGGTTCTTCTCGGTATCGTCAGGCGTATCGGTCATGGCCCTGAAGGTAGGCGCTCGGACCGGTCAATGCCAGTGCGGCACCTGCGGCAATTTCCGCGTCACGCCATCCCTTCGAGTTCCACGATCATGCCCTCGATCATCGTCAGCCCGATCTGCCAGAACGCAGGATCGCGCGCATCCAGCCCGAACGGCGCCAGCAGTTCGGAATGGTGCTTTGTGCCTCCTGCCGCCAGCAGCGCGAAATAGTTGTCGACGAACTTCGGATCGGCATTCTGATAGACGCCGTAAAGCGAGTTCACCAGACAATCACCGAAGGCATAGGCATAGACGTAGAACGGCGAATGGATGAAGTGGGGGATATAGGCCCAGAACACCTCGTAGCCGTCCGACAGGCGGATGGCCGGGCCGAGGCTTTCGGCCTGCACGCTCATCCACAGCTCGTTCAGCCCTTCGGCGGTCAGTTCGCCCTCCTTGCGGGCCGTGTGCACCTTGCGCTCGAAACTGTAGAACGCGATCTGGCGGACGACCGTGTTGATCATGTCCTCGACCTTGCCGGCCAGCAGCGCCTTCTTCTGCTTGGGATCGGTGGTCCCCGCCAGCACCTTGCGGAAGGTCAGCATCTCGCCGAACACGCTCGCCGTCTCGGCCAGCGTCAGCGGCGTCGGCGCCATCAGCGCGCCGTTCGGCCCGGCCAGCACCTGATGCACGCCGTGTCCGAGTTCATGGGCCAGCGTCATCACATCGCGCGGCTTGCCCTGATAATTGACCAGCACATACGGATGGGCCGAGGGCACGGTCGGATGGGCGAAAGCCCCCGGGGCCTTGCCCGGCCGCACCGGCGCATCGATCCAGCCCTCGTCGAAAAAGCGTCGGGCGATCGTTTCCATCCCCGGCGAAAAGTCGCGATAGGCTGACAGCACGGTGTCGCGCGCCTCGCCCCACGGGATATGGCGCTGCTCGACCGAGGGCAGCGGCGCGTTGCGATCCCAGAATTCGAGGCTGTCCTTGCCGAACCACTTCGCCTTCAGCGCGTAATAGCGATGCGACAGGCGCGGATAGGCGACCTGCACCGCGCTGACCAGCGCATCGACCACCTCGCGCTCGACGCGGTTGGCGAGATGGCGCGAATCCGCCACATCGGCAAAGCCGCGCCAGCGGTCGCCGATGTCCTTGTCCTTGGCCAGCGTGTTGGTGATCAGCGTGAACACGCGCAGGTTGTCGCGGAACGTCTTCGACAGCGCCATCGCGCCGGCCTTGCGGCGGGTCTCGTCGCGATCCTGCATCAGGTTGAGCGTCGGCTCCAGCGTCAGTTCCTTGCCATCGACCGTGAACCGGAGCGCGGCGATCGTCTCGTCGAACAACCGGTTCCAGGCTGCCCGCCCGGTCATCGATTTTTCGTGGAACAATTGTTCGAGCCTGTCGTCGAGCTGATAGGGCCGCTCCTTGGCGATATCCTCGATCCATGGCCGGAAGTGATCGAGCGGCGCCTGAAGGACAAGGGCGGCCAGCCGCGCATCGTCGATCCGGTTGAGTTCGAGCTGGAAGAAGATCAGTTCGGAACTGGCCGCCGTGATCTTCTCCTGCGCATCGCCATAGAACTTGCCGCGCTTGGGATCGGTGGTGTCGCCGGCATAGATCAGGCCGGCGTAGGAGATGATCCGGCCAAGCGTGTCCTCAATCGATTCGTACGCGCGGATCGCCTCATAGAGACGGTTTGCCGCATCCGGCCCCTCGGCGACTGCGACAATCTTGCCACGATAGCGTTCGGCAAAGTCCCGGCACAACGGCTCGATGGCGCCAAGATCGGCACGATAGGCATCGCTGTCCATCCCCGGATAAAGGTGATCCAGATGCCATTCAGGCAGGGATTCTCCGGCTGTTCCGGCCTTTTCCGCCAGTTTTTCGCCCTGTGCTGCGCCGTTGCTCATGCCGTCCGCTCCCTCGTCGTGCTGCGTCTATATCGGCATTCCGGCGCGCGCCTTCAACACGAAATCGCAGCAATGCAATCATGATTTACGGCCCGTTTACGGAACGTCGGCATGCTGCCTCAAAAAGAAACAGTGCTCCACTGGTTCGCGCTTCTTGGGGAATTTGAATGACGGCTACCATCCTGATCGTCGATGACGATCCGATCCAGCGTCGCCTGCTGACCGAAATGGTCAAACGCTTCGGCTATGAGCCGGTGGCGGTGGAAAGCGGCCTCGCTGCGCTGGACAAGATCGCGGGCGGGCAGGATTTTTCCGCCATGGTGCTCGATCTGGTGATGCCCGATCTGGATGGGATGGGTGTGCTCGGCCGGCTGAAGGAGATCGACGGCGCGCCGCCGGCAATCGTCCAGACCGCGCATGGATCGATCGAGACCGTGATTTCGGCCATGCGGGCCGGCGCGGTCGATTTCGTCGTCAAGCCGGTCGGTGCCGAGCGTCTGCAGGTCTCGATCCGCAATGCGATGCGGGTCGAGGCGCTTGAAGGCGAAGTGCGGCGACTGGCCAAGCGGACCACCGGCGCGCTGCAGCTCAAGGATCTCGCCGCCCGCTCCAATGATATGATCCGGGCCGTCCGGCTCGGCGAACGGGCCGCCAAATCGACGATTCCGGTGCTGCTCGAAGGCGAATCGGGCGTCGGCAAGGAAGTTTTCGCCCGGGCGATCCAGGGCGCATCCGACCGGCGCGGCAAGGCTTTCGTCACTGTCAACTGCGGCGCCATTCCGGGCAATCTGGTCGAGAGCATCCTGTTCGGCCACGAGAAGGGCGCGTTCACCGGCGCCAACGAACGCCACGCCGGCAAGTTCGTTGAAGCCTCGGGCGGCACGCTGTTTCTGGACGAGGTCTCGGAACTGCCGCTCGACGCGCAGGTCAAGCTGCTGCGCGCCATTCAGGAGGGCGAGGTCGATCCGGTCGGCGGTCGCCGCACCGTCAAGGTCGACATCCGCCTGATCTCCGCCTCCAACCGCGATCTGCTCAATCTGGTCCGGCAGGGCAAGTTCCGCGAGGACCTGTTCTATCGCCTCAACGTCTTTCCGATCACCATTCCGCCCTTGCGCAACCGGCGCGAGGAGATTCCCGAACTCGCCCGCCGCTTCATCGCCCGCATCGGGGCCGAGGAAGGCCGTCCCGTCCGTTCGGTCAGCAGCGAGGCGCTCGATCTCCTGCAACGCTATGACTGGCCTGGCAACGTCCGCCAGCTGGAGAACGCCATGTTCCGCGCCGTTGTGATGAGCGACGACGACGAACTGGGCGTCGATGAATTTCCGCAGATCGCCCGCGAAGTGGAGGGCTTCACCGCCCGCATTCCGCCGGTTGCCAACCATGCCCCGCGCGCTGAAATGCCTGAACGGGAGATCGTCCGGGTCGAGGTGCGAGATCCTTCTGCCCTGACCCTGCTCGACGGCTCGGGCGAAATCCGCAAGCTCGATGAGGTCGAGAGCGAGGCGATCCGTTTTGCGATCGACCACTATCGCGGCCAGATGTCGAAGATCGCCCGCAAGCTCGGCATCGGGCGCTCGACGCTCTACCGCAAGCTGCGCGATCTCGGCCTTGGCGATTTGGCCGACGCAGCCGAGGAGGGGAGCGATTCTGCCGCGGCCTGACCCACGCGGTCGTGAGCGCTGACCCCGAAGAAAAGCGTCCCAATCTGTCGTTTCGGCGCTATATCTGGCTCCTGAGCGAATCAGCGTGAGAACGAGGGGCCAATGCCGGATTGTCGGAGCGTCACACTTGCGGCGGCCATGCT
>CALCZO010000062.1 GCA_937903315.1 uncultured Alphaproteobacteria bacterium | reverse complement strand
GCCAGCACGTACATTTCCGCCGAATCGGCGCGGCTGGCGGCCGGCTTGACGTGACGCACGGTGGCGAAATCGCGCTTGAGCAGCGTGATCAGCTCCACCGTCTCCCCGCCCTGAAACAGCTTGCACAGGAAGAACCCGCCGGGCACCAGCACCTGCCGGGCAAAATCCACCGCCAGTTCCGCCAGCCCGATGATCTTCAGGTGATCGGTCATCTTGTGGCCGGTGGTGTTGGCCGCCATGTCGGACAGGACACCATCGGCCGGCCCGCCCAGCATCGCCTTCAGCCGCTCGGGCGCGTCCGCGTCGTTGAAGTCCATCACCGCCAGCGCGACGCCGGGAATCGGCTCGATCTCGAGCAGGTCGATGCCGACCACCGTGCCCTTGCCATCTACCGATCCGACGCGCGCTGCCGCGATCTGCGACCAGCCGCCGGGGGCCGCGCCGAGATCGACGATCCGCATGCCCGGCTTGAGAAGCCGGTAGCGGTCGTCGATTTCGAGAAACTTGAACGCCGCGCGGCTGCGATAGCCCTCGCGCTTGGCGCGTGCCACGTAAGGATCGTTGAGCTGGCGTTGCAGCCAGATCTGCGACGAGGTCTTGTGCGCCCGCGCATTTCTCAGCCGCACGGCAAATTCGCGCGTCGCGGCCACCTTGCCCGTGCCCCCCGCGCCCGGCGTCGGCAGCCCCCCCGTCGCCTGCCCCGAGCCGACCATGCCGGCACCGACGCGCGCCTTCGCAGTATCGGGCGCATGCGCCTTGGCGAACGCCGATTTGCTCAGCCTGATCTTGCTGCCGGACGGCTTCCTGCCCGCGCCAGCGCCTTTGCCCGTGCCTTTACCCGTGCCTTTTCCGGGACCCTTGCCGCTCATTGACGCCCGTCCTCGCCCCATGCGCCATCGGCATGCATCAGTTCCACAAGAATGCCCTCGCGCAGGCCCCGGTCGGCGATCCGCACCCGGCGGGTCGGAAAAGCGCGGCGGATCGCCTCGAAAATCGCGCAGCCGGGCAGCACCAGATCGGCCCGCTCATGCCCGATGCAGCCGTTGGCCGCCCGCTCGGCATAGGTCATCGCCAGCAGCCGGTCGAGCACCTCGCTAACCTGCCGGTCGTTCATCCACAATCCGTCCACCTGCCGCCGGTCATAGCGGGCAAGGCCGAGATGCAGCCCGGCCAGCGTCGTCACCGTGCCCGAGGTGCCGAGCAGATGGAAATGCGCGCCGGCGAGCGCCCCTTGCGCCGCATCGCGGAACGGCACCAGCCGTTCGGCCACGTCGGTCACCATCGCCTCGAAGCTCTCGGGCGTCACCACCTCGCCGCCGTGCCGTTCGGCCAGTGTCACCACGCCGACCGACAGCGACGCCCAGGCGGCGACGCGGCTGCGCGCCGTGCCGCGCCCCTCGCCCTCGCCGCGCAGCCAGACGATCTCGGTCGAGCCGCCGCCGATGTCGAACACGATCACGTTGTCGGCCGCCCGGTCAGCCAGGACGGAACAGCCGGCGGCGGCCAGATGCGCCTCCTCCCGCCCGTCGAGCACCTCGATGGCAAGGCCGGTTTCCTCACGGATTCGATCGAGAAATTCGTCGCCGTTTTCCGCCGCGCGGCAGGCTTCGGTGGTGACGTAGCGGGCGCGGGTCACACCCCGGAAATCGATCTTGTCGCGGCAAACCTTGAGTGCCTCGATCGTCCGGTCCATCGCCTGCGGCTTCAGCTGGCGGCTCGACCCCAGCCCCTCGCCCAGCCGCACGATGCGCGAGAAGGCATCAACGACACGAAAGCCATGACGGCTCGGCCGCGCGACCAGCAGCCGGCAGTTGTTTGTTCCCAGATCAAGCGCCGCATACACCAACTCACTGCGAACCGCGCATGGCGCCCGTTCGGCAGCAGCCGTGTCTGCTCCAGAGTGACTCGTCACGCATGGCGGTCGGCGCTGATCCCCTTGCGGCGGACCGATCGTCATCGAAACTACCTTTCGCTGGCCATGTAATCAGGGTTGCCCCCGTCTGTGAAGCAGTCGATTTGCCCGAACGCCATCAAACGGCGATGATCGGGCGGCGGGATACCCGCAACCGACGCGCAAACCACCTGCCAGCCGGCGGTCTTTGATCCAGAACAAGGCAGTTCGACCGCCAGTCCCTAGCCTTTGCCGAAATTCCGCAATCGGGAGGTTTCATGTCCGACGCCAGGCTCAAGCGCATCACCCTGCATCTCGCCCGCACCAAGGCCTTTCCGAACGGCTCGCCCGATCACGGCTACGAGTTTGTCGCGCCGCTCGATGCGACCCATCACATCGACGCCGAGGCCTGGCACAAGGTGCGTGACGACTGTCGCGTGACCCGTTTCTGGGGTGGCGAGGAGCAGGATCTCGGCCACCTTGTCCGCCGTCCCGGTGGATCGTGGGCCTTCCACTACGACATCAAGGGCGATGAGGACGACGAGGCTGGCTATCGCTTCTCGTCGCATGCCTTCGTCGAACGGGAGTACGTCTCGCTGAAGGATCATGACGGCGAATTGCAGCCGTTCGTCGTTGCCTACGTCGAGGATCTGTAGTCCCGCACTTCGCGCTTGGAATGTGACGGGGCCTGTCGTCAAATAGCCCGCGACGACAGGAGGTTCGGCCATGCACGATCGGTTCTCGCTCACCGGCAGGAAGGCGCTCATCACCGGCGCCTCCAGCGGTCTGGGGGCGCATTTTGCCCGCGTGCTCGCCGGGGCCGGTGCCGATGTCGCGCTTGCCGCCCGCCGCGTTGATGCCTGCCGCGATCTGGCGGCCAGCCTTGCCACACACGGGCGCGCCGCGGTTGCCGTGGCGATGGATGTGGCCGAGTCCGCCTCGGTCGCTGCCGGCGTGGACGCTGCGACCGAGGCGCTCGGCGGGCTCGATATCCTGATCAACAACGCCGGCATCGCGGCCACCACCCCGCTGCTCGAAGTCGGCGAGGCCGAATGGGACCGCGTGCTTGATACCAATCTCAAGGGCGCGTTCCTGACCGGTCAGGCGGCAGCCCGGCGCATGCAGGCGGGCGGCGGCGGCGCGATCGTCAACGTCGCCTCGATTCTCGGCCTGCGAATCATGCCCCAGGTCGCTGCCTATGCCACCTCGAAGGCCGGGCTGGTGCAGCTCACCCGCGTCATGGCGCTCGAATGGGCGCGGCACAACATCCGCGTCAACGCGCTCTGCCCCGGCTATGTCGAGACGGATATCAATCGCGATTTCTTCCGGTCCGAGGCCAGCGCCGCGCTGGTCCGGCGCATTCCGATGCGGCGAATCGCGCAGGCAGACGATCTCGACGGCGCGCTGCTGCTGCTCTGCTCCGATGCCGGCCGTTACCTGACCGGCGTCGCCCTGCCGGTCGATGGCGGCCACACCATTTCCAGCCTGTGAGACACCGATGGACCTGACGATCTCCCCCGAACTTGACGCCCTGCGCCGGCGCATCGCCGCCTTCGTTGCCGATGAGATCCTGCCGCTGGAGGGCGACCCCGCGACGTGGGACGCGCACGAGAACATCGCCCTGCCAGTGCTCGACACCCTTCGCGCAAAGGCCCGCGCCGCCGGCCTGTGGTGCCTGCAATTGAAGCGGGAGACCGGCGGCCTCGGCGTTGGCCGGGTCGGCATGGCGGTCTGCTATGAGGAGATGAACCGCTCGATTTTCGGCCCGGTCGTCTTCAACTGCGCCGCGCCCGACGATGGCACGATGATGCTGCTCGAAACGGTCGGCACCCCGGCCCAGCGCACGCGCTGGCTCGCCCCCGTGGTCGCCGGCACGGCCCGCACCGCTTTTGCCATGACCGAACCGCACCCCGGCGGCGGCTCGGACCCCGGCATGATCGCCACCCGCGCCGAGAGGCAGGCCGACGGACGCTACCGCATCACCGGGCGCAAATGGTTCATCACCGGAGCGGAGGGCGCGACGCATTTCGTCCTCATCGCCCGCACGTCGGACGATCCGCGCCACGGCCTGACCGCCTTCCTGCATCACCGCGATGATCCCGGCTGGCGCATCGAGCGCCGCATCCCGATCATGGGGCCGGAGGAGCACGGCGGTCATTGCGATCTGGTCTATGACGGGCTGGTCGTGCCGCCCGAGAACGTCCTCATCGGCGAGGGACAGGGGTTGAAGGCCACCCAGATCCGCCTTGGCCCGGCCCGGCTGACCCATTGCATGCGCTGGCTCGGGCTGTCGAAGCGCTGCGTCGAGATCGCGACCGAGTACGCTGACCGGCGCGAGGGCTTCGGCATCCGGCTGAAAGACCGCGAGAGCGTGCAGATGATGCTCGGCGGACTGGCGATGGAGATCGAGATCGGCAGACTGCTCGTGATGAAAGCCGCGTGGGAACTCGACCGCGGCGGCTTTGCCCGCAAGGAGGTGTCGATGGCCAAGATTCAGGCTGCCAACACCCTGCACAGGGCCGCCGACATCGCCATCCAGATCAACGGCGCGCGCGGCTATTCGAAAGACACCGTGCTCGAATGGATCTACCGCTATGCCCGGCAGGCCCGGCTCGTCGACGGCGCCGACGAGGTGCACCGGATGGTGCTCAGCCGGTTCCTCGACAAGGAGGGCCGCACCTTCTGGTCGTGGCCGGTGGCGGAGCCGGCACCGTGAGCGGAGCCGAGTTCGATCCGACGCCGTTGGCAGGGTATCTCGCCGAGACCGTGCCGGGCTGGTCCGGACCGATCACCCTCGCCCGCATCACCGGCGGCCAGTCGAATCCGACCTATATCGTGTCTGCCCGTGACCGCCGCCTCGTGCTGCGCAAGCAGCCGCCGGGTCCGCTGCTGCCGTCCGCTCACGCCATCGACCGCGAATACCGAGTGCTGACCGCGCTGGTCGAAACGGGCGTGCCGGTCCCGCGCACGCTAGGCTGGTGTGGCGATCCCGGCCTGATCGGCACGCCGTTTTACCTGATGGAGCATGTCGAGGGCCGCGTCTTCCACGACTGCACCCTGCCCGGCGTGACGCCCGGTGACCGGGCCGCCATGTATGCCTCGATGGCCGATGCTCTCGCCGCCCTGCACAATGTCGATCCCGTCGCGGTCGATCTTGGCGACTTCGGCCGCCACAACGGCTACTTCGCCCGGCAGGTCAGCCGCTGGACGCGGCAATGGCAGATGTCGAAGACCCGCGAGGACGCTCATATCGACCGGCTGATCGCCGCCCTGCCCGGCATGCTGCCGCCCGAGGACGGGCTTGCCATCGTCCACGGCGATTTCCGCATCGGCAACGTGATGTTCCACCCGGTTGCGCCGCGCGTCGTCGCCATCCTCGACTGGGAACTCGCCACGCTCGGCCATCCACTGGCCGATCTCGCCCATTGCGCGATGACTTGGGACAGCACACCGGACGAATACGGCGGCATCGCCGGTCTCGATCTCGATCGTCTCGGCATCCCCGATCGCACCACCTTCGAGGCGCGCTACCATGCGCTCGCCCGCCACGGCAAGCGCCTGACCCCGGTCCACCGCGCCATCGCGTTCTTCCGCTGGGCCGTGATCTTCGAAGGCATCGCTGCCCGCGCACGCGCCGGAACCGCAGCCGACGCCAACGCCGCCGACACGGGCCGGCTGTCAGCCGTCTTTGCCGCCCGCGCCGCCGCGCTCATCGACGCCTGACGGGTCCCCGCGCTACAAGGCGTCATGAGCACCGATTCTGACACCCTCGCCGCCCTTGAAGCCGAACTGC
The DNA here is from genome assembly GCA_937903315.1 of uncultured Alphaproteobacteria bacterium. Lineage (GTDB taxonomy): Bacteria > Pseudomonadota > Alphaproteobacteria > Rhizobiales > Beijerinckiaceae > JAIUNP01. Next base: position 2,983 of record CALCZO010000062.1, on the reverse strand, counting down.
TGCGCCTTGCCGCCGAGCGCGGCCCGGACAGGACCGCCTGCCCCTCCGAGGCGGCGCGCGCCGTGGCCGGCAGCCATCCCGACCAATGGGGCCGGCTGATGACCCCGATCCGCACCATCGCCGTGCGGCTGGCCAACGAAGGGCGGCTCATCATCACCCGCAAGGGCAAACCGGTCGACCCCAATGATTTCCGTGGCGTCTGGCGCATTGCGCAACCGCGCAGCGAATGACCGCAACCTGAATCAACCTGTGAACAACGCGTCGTAACACACCCGAATCAAAGTCTCAGATCGCGCCCGCAAGCCGTTGATACAATGTAATCATTACGGCGCGGGAAACAGATCGGCGCTTTGCCCGGCCAGCCGCGCATAGACAAGACCGACCCATTCCTTGGTCGCGGTATCGACCCGGCCGAGCCCGCGCGACAGCGTGCCGTTGCCGACAAGATCGCGGCTTTGCCCTGCCGTCCGGTAATCGACGGGATAGGCCACCGGCTGCCAGCCGGCATTGCGGAACAGGCCGATTGCGCGCGGCATGTGCCACGCCGAGGTGACCAGCAGCCAGCGCTCGCCCGGCTGTGGCCGCAGCATCAGATGCGCCAGCCGCGCATTCTCGAACGTGTTGCGAGACATCCGCTCGTACTGAATCGCCCGGCCGGGAAGAAGCTGGCCGATCACCTGTTGCAACGCATCGGATTCGGACGGGCCGGCGGCCACCAGTTCGCCCGCCCCGCCGGCATAGACCAGCCGCGCGGCGGGATAGCGCCGCGCCAGATCGGCCATCGCAAGCAGCCGGTCGCCAGCTTCGTTGAGTGCCGGCTGGCCGCGCGCCGCGGTCACCGCCGAGGTCAGGCCGCCACCGAGCACGACGATCCCGTCGACCGGGCGGCCATCATCGACAAAGGCCGGGAACCGCTCTTCCAGCGGCCGTATCAGAAGATTGCCGAGCGGCGAGAAGCCGGCGATGACCAGCCCCGCCACCGCCGCGACAACCATCCAGCTGCCAATCCTGCCAAACCGGCCGGTCATCGACAGCGCAAGCCCCGCCACCGCCAGCAACGCCAGCGCATTCGACGGTTCGAGCACAAACCAGGCCAGCTTCGACAGGGTGAACATGGGAAGGCGAGGCTATGCCGCGTCCCACTCCGGCGCCCAGGCCGGCTGGACCATCCGCCCGTCCGGCCGCGCCAGCGCCGAAATCGCGGTCATTTCCGCATCGCTCAGCGCGAAATCGAAAATGTCGAGGTTTTCGGCGATCCGTCCGGCGTTCGACGAGCGCGGAATCGCGATCACGCCCGGCTGCTGCACATGCCAGCGCAGGATGATCTGGCTTTCGGTCTTGCCGTGCGCCTTGGCCGCCGCGACGACCGGCGCCATGCCAAACAGCCTGCCGCGTCCGACCGGCGAATAGGAGGTGAACGCCATGCCGCGCGCCCGCATCGCCGCGATCAGCTTCGATTGATCGAGCAGCGGGTGATATTCGCACTGGTTGGTGACGAGCGGTTCGCTGGTCAGCGCCCACGCCTGATCGAGCAGCTTGGTCGGGAAATTCGAAATGCCGATGTGTTTCGTCAGCCCGGAGGTTTTCGCCTTGTTGAGCGCGCGCATCGTGCCGGCAAGATCGTGCTCGGGGTTCGGCCAGTGGATCAGCAGAAGATCGACCTGCGACAGGCCGAGCCGCTTCACACTGCCTTCGGCGGCGGTCAGGAAATCCTTCTCGCCGATCAGTGCCGGCGGCACCTTGGTGGTGACGAACACCTCGCCGCGGGCGACACCCGAGGCCCGCAGCCCCTCGCCCACCGCCTCCTCGTTCTCATACATGATCGCCGTATCGACATGGCGATAGCCGCATCGCAGCGCCGCCTCGACGCCGCGCGCGGCGTCCTCGCCCTTGAGGCTCCACGTCCCGAACCCGAGCGCCGGAATCACCGCCCCGTTGGCCTTCACCAGAATCTGCGTCATTGGCATTCCCCATAAATTAGAGGACTAATCATTCAGGCAAACAGCGCCGCTGTCCAGTGCCCCGCGGCACCGGACGTGGCTGATTGTGCCGATGGCAGCGCTCAGCGGGTCTTGTTGAACAGTTCCCGGCCGATCAGCATGCGGCGGATCTCGCTGGTGCCGGCGCCGATCTCGTACAGCTTGGCATCGCGCAACAGCCGCCCGGTCGGATAATCGTTGATATAACCGTTGCCACCGAGCAGCTGGATCGCATCCAGCGCGCATTGCGTCGCCCGTTCCGCCGCCAGCAGGATCGCCCCGGCGGCGTCCTCGCGCGTCGTCTCGTGCCGGTCGCAGGCCTTGGCGACGGCATAGACATAGGCCCGCACGGAACTGAGGCTGACATACATGTCCGCCACCTTGCCCTGCACGAACTGGAACTCGCCGATCGACTGGCCGAACTGCTTGCGCTCGTGCACATAGGGCATCACCACATCGAGACAGGCCTGCATGATGCCGACCGGGCCGGCCGCCAGCACCGCGCGTTCGTAGTCGAGCCCGCTCATCAGCACGTTGACGCCCTTGCCGACCGAGCCGAGAACGTTCTCTTCGGGCACCTCGCAATCCTCGAACACCAGCTCCCCGGTGTCCGAGCCGCGCATCCCCAGCTTGTCCAGCTTCTGCGCGGTCGAAAAGCCCTTGAAGCCCTTCTCGATCAGGAAGGCCGTCATGCCCTTCGGCCCGGCGGCCGGGTCGGTCTTGGCATAGACCACCAGCGTCTCGGCAATCGGCCCGTTGGTGATCCACATCTTGGTGCCGTTGAGGATGTAGCGGTCGCCCTTCTTCTCGGCCCGCGTCTTCATCGACACCACGTCCGAGCCGGCCCCCGGCTCGCTCATCGCCAGCGCGCCGACGTGCGCGCCGCTCATCAGCTTGGGCAGATAGCGCCGCTTCTGCTCTTCCGAGCCGTTGCGGCGGATCTGGTTGACGCAGAGGTTGGAATGGGCGCCGTAGCTCAGCCCGACCGAGGCGGAGGCCCGGCT
>CALCZO010000061.1 GCA_937903315.1 uncultured Alphaproteobacteria bacterium | reverse complement strand
CGCGGGCCGAAGGGGGAGGCCTGACCGACACCCTCAGTACGCGCGAGCGAATCGACCACGTTCAGCTTGGTATAGTTCGACAGGAACAGCGCATCGCGCGATCCATCCGGCGAATACAGCGTGATGACCTGAAGGAGGCTGGCCGATTTTTTCGTCACGGTGACGCCGAGCGCCTGCACTTCGGCCGGCAACAGGGCCGTCACCTGGTTGACCCGGTTCGAGATATTGACGGTGTTGAGATCGGGGTTCGACCCGACGGCGAAACTTACGGTGAGGTTATAGACGCCGTCGGACCCAGACACCGACTGCATGTAGATCATCTTGTCGACGCCGTTGATCGCCGGTTCGATGACCTGCGCCACCGATTGCTCCAGAACTGCGGCATCGGCACCCGGATAGACGGCCGTCACGGACACCTGGGGCGGAACGATGTCGGGGAACTGCGCCACAGGCAGGGCGCGGTAGGCGATAAAGCCAGCGATTGTGATGATCAGCGAGATGACGACCGCCAGACGCGGCCGCTTGATGAAGATGCTCGAGATCATCGCCTACTTCCCGGCTTCGGCACGCTGGACATTGACCTTCATGCCAGGCCGAACGCGCTGCATCCCCTGAACGATCACCGGCTCGCCATCCTTGATGCCCTCGGAGACGATGGCCATGTCGCCGCTCAACCGTTCGATCCTGAGCCGGCGGACGGCAACCTTGCCCTCACCATCCACGACGAGCACAAAAGTGCCGGACTGATCTGAGGCCAGCGCGACCTGCGGAACGACCACCTGCGCACCCTCCGCCGGCTGCTCGACAACAATCCGCACTGTCTGACCATGGGACAATTGCCCGTCGGGGTTGGCGAATGTCGCGCGCAGCAACTGCCCATCCGTCCGGCTGTCCACCACATTGTCGATGTAATCGATCGTACCTGTCTGGCCATAAAGCGATCCGTCCGCCAGCTTGAGACGCACCATCGGTTCCTTGGTGACCCGCCGCTTGCGGTAGTCAAGCACCTCACGCTGACTGACGGAAAACACTGCCTGCATGCGGTCATCCTTCACAATCACCGCGAGCGGACCGCCCGAAGCGGAAACGATGTTGCCTTGTGTCACCGTTGTGCGGCCGATCCGGCCCTCGACCGGTGCGAGAATGGAGGTATAGCCGAATGTGATCCTGGCATCCGCAAGCGCCGCCTCGCCCATCTGTACCGACGCCGTCGCCTTCGCGAGCTCCGCCTTGCGCTGGTCAACGGTAGCCCGCGTGCCGGCGTTGGTCTTGAGCAGTTCCTGTGCCCTGTCGAAATTGAGCTCCGCCAGCTGCGCGTCAGCCTTGGCGCTCGCAAGCTGGGCAAGCTTCGCATCAACCGCTGCCTGATACACTTCAGGCTCGATTTCGTAGAGCAACTGGCCGGTCTTGACCCTCTCGCCGTCCCTGAATTTCGGTGCACCCAACACGCCGGAGACGCGGGCCCGGATTTCCACCCGCTCCGCAGCCTCAATCCGGCCCACAAACTCGCTGTCCCTCACAACGGCACGAAGCTCTGCCTGCTTGACGACAACCGTCACCGCCGGCGGTTGCTGTGCATGGGCTGTCGCATGAAAAACAACCGCTGCAGCCGCAATCAACATCCGCTTCATCACTGACCCCTGCCCCGCTTGGCGAGGAGTATAAGTGGTTTGATCGGGCTGTAAATGAAACGTTCTGCCTCGTTGGCAGAGGTGAATGGTTCTTCGCCTGCTGCCTCCTCGCCGTCCGTTGGGCCGAAAAATTCCGGCCCCGACTGGCCTGAAAATGAGGAGCACGTCAGTTGGGGGGGGCGGCGCGCCAGTCGGGTCGCTTTGCTCAGCCTGAGCAAACGTGGGTTGGGGCGGCTGCTAAGACAATTCGGGTTCGTCTGCCAGAATCGTCCGCTCTTTCATCATTTCCATCAACGACCTGGCGCATAAATCGCATCCTGTTTGCTGACCGTTCCCTGCCAGGCACGCCGCGCGCGATCCGCCGTTTGCCAGCGCCTAGCCCGAGCCGCATCCGCAGCAGCGCCGGACCTGTCCGGCCATCGGCAAACATTGGCTTGACGGCAACGAGAGAGCAAAGTTTAGTCCTGACCTTGTTCGGCTTTCCGGCGCCTCGAGCCGGTCTGTGGAGGAAGTGTTGGACATGCGAATTCTTACCATTGCCGCTCTGGCGGCTTCGACGATTCTGGCGGCGCCCGCGTTCGGGCAGTCGTTCAAATGGGCCCGCGGGCAGGATGCCACGACGCTCGACCCTCATGCGCAGAATTCCGGCCAGAACTTCGCGGTGCTGCACCAGATCTATGAACCGCTGGTCCACCGCGACCGTCAGTCCAAGATCGTGCCGGCGCTGGCGGTGTCGTGGGGCATCACATCCGATCCCACGGTATGGGAGTTCAAGCTGCGTCCGAACGTGAAGTTCCACGACGGCGCCGATTTCAACGCCGACGACGTGGTGTTCAGCCTTGAACGCGCGATGGGACCGACCTCCGACATGCGCGGCCTGCTGACCTCGGTGGAGAAGGTCGAGAAGGTCGATGACCTGACCGTCCGCATCAAGACCAAGGGTCCGAACCCGCTGCTGATCAACAACCTGACCAACATGTTCATGATGGACAAGGGCTGGTCGGAGAAGAACAACGTCCTCAAGACGCAGGATTTCAAGAACAAGGAAGAGAATTTTGCGGTCCGCAATGCCAACGGCACCGGTCCCTACACGCTGGCCGTGCGCGAGCCTGACGTCCGCACGGTGATGAAGGCCAACCCGGCCTATTGGGGCAAGGGCCAGTTCCCGCTCAAGATTCAGGAACTCGACTACCGCCCCATCGCCTCGGCACCGACCCGGATTGCCGCGCTGCTCTCGGGCGAGATCGATTTCGTGCAGGACATGCCGGTTCAGGACATCAAGCGCGTGTCCGACACCAAGGGCCTGAAGGTCAACAGCGGGCTGGAAAACCGCTCGATCTTCCTCGGCCTCAACGCCGGCGACGCCGATCTCAAGCACGACGACGTGCAGGGCAAGAACCCGCTCGCCGACAAGCGTGTCCGCAAGGCGATGGAAATGGCCGTCAACCGCGAGGCGATCAAGCAGGTGGTGATGGCCGGCCAGTCGCTGCCCGCCGGCACGCTGGTTCCGCCGACCGTGCATGGCTACACCAAGGAACTGGACGCCATTCCGAAGTGGGACATCAACGCCGCCAAGGGGCTGATGAAGGAGGCCGGCTACGAGAACGGCTTCGGCATCACGCTGCATTGCCCCAACAACCGCTACGTCAACGATGAGAAGATCTGTCAGGCGGTCGTCGGATTCATGGGCCAGATCGGCATTAAGGTGAACCTCGCCGCCCGCCCGATGGCGCAGCATTCGCCGGAAATCCAGAAGAACGAGGTCGATTTCTACCTTCTCGGCTGGGGTGTTCCGACCTATGACGCCGACTACGTGGTTTCGTTCCTCTATCATTCCAAGCAGGCCAACCGCGGCGGCTGGAATGCAACCCGCGTCGTCAACAAGGACATGGACGCCAAGATCCAGTCGCTGACCGCCGAGGTCAACACGGCCAAGCGCGACGCGACGATCGCCGAAATCCTCAAGTGGGCCAAGGACGAGGCGACCTACATCCCGATCCACAATCAGGCGCTGTCCTGGGGCATGAAGGCGACCTATGACATCCCCGTGCAGGACGAGAACCAGTTCTACGCCAAGTACGTCGATTTCAAGTAAGACACTGGTGGCCCCGGTGCGCTGCGGCGCGCCGGGGTTCACCCGGATCGACCCTTCATCATGCTCGCTTTTCTCATCCGCCGCGTGTTCCAGGCCGTGATCGTCATGCTCACGGTCGCGTTCATCTCGTTTTCGCTGTTCCGGTTTGTCGGCGATCCGATCTCGACCATGGTCGGGCAGGATGCGACGATTGCCGACCGGCAGGCGATGGCGCGCGAACTCGGGCTGGACCAGCCGTTCATCGTGCAGTTCTGGCGGTTCATCGCCAAGGCGGTGCAGGGTGAATTCGGCATCTCCTACCGGGTCGGCCGCCCCGTGATGGACCTCATTCAGGAGCGTCTGCCGGCCACGCTCGAACTGGCCTTCTGCGCGGCGATTTTCGCGCTGGTGTTCGGCATCTTTTTCGGCGTCTACACTGCCCTGCGCCGCGACAGCTGGCTGACCAAGGTGGTGATGACCGTCTCGCTGATCGGCGTGTCGCTGCCCACCTTCCTGATCGGCATCGGGCTGATCTACCTGTTTTCGGTCGAACTGAAGTGGCTGCCCAGCTTCGGCCGCGGCGAGACCGTGAAAATCGGCGGCTGGACCACCGGATTTCTGACCGAGAGCGGCCTGAAATCGCTGATTCTGCCGACCATCACGCTCGGCCTGTTCCAGATGACGCTGATCATGCGGCTGGTCCGGTCGGAGATGCTGGAAGTGCTGCGAACCGACTACATCAAGTTCGCCCGTGCCCGCGGCCTGTCCGATCGCGCGGTCCACTTCGGCCATGCGCTCAAGAACACGCTCATTCCAGTCATCACCATCATGGGCATCAAGCTTGGCGCGCTGGTGGCGTTCGCCATCATTACCGAGACGGTGTTTCAATGGCCGGGCGTCGGTTTTCTGTTCATTTCCTCGGTTCAGTCGGTCGACGTGCCGATGATGGCGTCCTACCTGCTGCTGGTCGCGCTGTTTTTCGTGATCGTGAACCTGACCGTCGACCTGGCGTATTTTGCCGTCGATCCGCGCCTCAGGATCAGCGCTGTGGCGACGCGGGGATGACATCATGACAGATCAGCCGGTACTTGCCCGCCCCACCCTGCGTCAGCGCCTTGCGGATTTCTGGGATTCCGACATCGCCTGGTCGTTCCGCCACACGCCGCTGGCCATCATTGCCGCGCTGGTCGTGCTGCTGATCTTCACCGCCGCGCTGATCGGACCCTGGCTGGCACCGCAAAATCCGTTCGATCCGGGCAGCCTCAACCTGATGGACGGCAAGACGCCGCCGATGACGCCGAACGCGTTCACCAGCAACAGCTTCCTGCTCGGCACCGATGATCAGGGCCGCGACATCTTTTCGACCATCCTGTATGGCTCGCGGGTCTCGATCTTCGTCGGTTTTGCCGCTGTCAGCCTCGCGCTGGCGATCGGCGTGACACTGGGCCTGCTGGCCGGCTATCGCGGCGGCTGGGTCGACAGCCTGATCATGCGCATTGCCGACATCCAGCTGACATTTCCCTCGATCCTCGTCGCACTGATGATCTTCGGGCTGTTCAAGGGGCTTTTCCCGGTCGGCAGCCACAACGATCTGGCCGTTCCGGTGCTGGTCATCGCCATTGGCCTGTCCGACTGGCCGCAATATGCCCGCACGGTGCGCAGCGTGACGATGGTCGAGCGCAACAAGGACTACGTCTCGGCCGCGCGGATCATCGGCCAGCATCCGGTCCGCATCATGGCGCGGCATGTGCTGCCGAACGTGCTCGGCCCGGTGCTGGTGATCGGAACCCTCGGTCTGGCGCTGGCGATCATTGCCGAAGCCACCCTGTCCTATCTCGGTGTCGGTGTGCCGCCGACTCAGCCCTCGCTCGGCACGCTGATCCGCGTCGGACAGGAATACGTCGCCTCCGGCGAATGGTGGATCCTGCTGTTCCCCTCGCTCACGCTGCTGTCGCTCGCCCTGTCGGTCAATATCCTTGGCGACTGGCTGCGCGATGCCCTGAACCCGAGGCTGCGCTGATGGGCGACGCACTGCTCGAGGTCAAGGACCTCGTCGTCGAGTTCAAGACCCGTCGCGGGGCGTTGCGTGCCGTCGATGGCGTCTCGTTCGCGCTCAAACCCGGCGAAGTGCTCGGGCTGGTCGGCGAGTCGGGGGCCGGCAAGTCGCTCACCGGCGCCGCCGTCATCGGGCTGCTTGAGCCGCCTGGCCATATCGCGGCCGGATCGGTGACGCTGGGTGGCGAGCGGATCGACACGCTGCCGCGCGAGGCGATGCGCAAAGTGCGCGGCAAGCGGATCGGAATGGTGTTTCAGGATCCGCTGACCTCGCTCAATCCGCTCTACACCGTGGGCGAACAGTTGACCGAGACGATCCGGACCCATCTGCCGGTCAATCAGGCCGAAGCGCGCCAGCGCGCCATCGATCTGCTGAACGACGTCGGCATCCCCGCCGCGAGCCGACGGCTGGACTCCTACCCGCACGAATTTTCCGGCGGCATGCGGCAGCGGGTGGTCATCGCGCTGGCGCTGGCCGCCGAACCGGAGGTGGTGATCGCCGACGAGCCGACGACCGCGCTCGATGTCTCGGTGCAGGCGCAGATCATTTCGGTGCTCAAGAACCTGTGCACGGAAAAAGGCACCGCCGTCATTCTGGTCACCCACGACATGGGCGTGATCGCTGAAACGGCGGACCGCGTCGCCGTGATGTATGCGGGCCGGATTGTCGAGATCGGTCCGGTGCGCGATGTGATCAAGCAGCCCGTCCACCCCTACACCATGGGGCTGATGGGCTCGATTCCCGATCCACAGGGTGGTGCCGAGCGGCTGGTCCAGATTCCCGGCGCCATGCCGCGCCTCAACGCCATTCCCGTCGGCTGTGCCTTCAATCCGCGATGCCAGATGGCAATCGACCGATGCCGCGTCGAGCGCCCGACGATGCGACGGATCGGCGCGACGGACGTGGCCTGCCACGTCGCCGGCCCGGCGGAGACCACGCCATGAGCGCCCTTGTCTCGGTCGATGGCCTGACGCGCATCTTCGACGTCTCGCAACCCTGGCTCAATCGTGTGCTCGAAGGGCATCAGCGGCAGTTCCTGACGGCGGTTGATGCGGTGTCCTTCGCCATCCCGAAGGGCAAGACCTTTGCGCTGGTCGGGGAATCGGGATCGGGCAAGTCGACGGTCGCCAAGATGATTGTCGGGCTGATCCGGCCAACGGCCGGGCGCATCACCTTCGACGGCACGGACATTTCCGGCCTTGGCACCGATACCGAGAGCCGGCGGATGCGCAGCCGGTTCCAGATGATCTTTCAGGATCCCTATGCCAGCCTGAATCCGCGCATGCGGGTCGGCGACATCATCGCCGAACCGATCCGCACCTTTGGCCTTGAACCCGATCAGCAGTCGGTTGACGGGCGCGTCGCCGAACTCCTGCGACTGGTCAAGCTCGACCCCAGGGACGGCATCAAGTTCCCGCACGAATTTTCGGGTGGCCAACGCCAGCGCATCGCCATCGCCCGCGCGCTGGCCGGGCGGCCGGAGTTTATCGTCTGCGACGAGCCGACGAGCGCCCTCGACGTGTCGGTGCAGGCGCAGATTCTCAACCTGATGCGCGACCTTCAGGAACAGTTCGACCTGACGTACCTGTTCATCTCGCACAATCTGGCCGTCGTCCGGCACATGGCCAACGAGGTCGGGGTGCTCTACCTCGGGCGTCTGGTCGAGGTTGCGCCGACCCGGCAGTTGTTCAGCCAGCCGGCCCATCCCTATACCCGGATGCTGCTCGATTCGGTGCCCGACATTGCCATGACCGGCCGCGCCCGCCACATCTCGTCGGGCGAAATTCCCAACCCGATCAACCCTCCGGCCGGCTGCCACTACCATCCGCGCTGCCCGCAGGCCCATGACGCCTGCCGGACCGCGCGGCCGCCGCTGCGCGCTGTCGGCGCCGGCTCGGCCTTGTGCTATGAGGCTGGCAAGGACGCGGTGACGGGCGAGGTCACCGCCTGACGGCTTTGTGCGCTCGGAGGGGGGCCTACATCTCCAGCCCGGCCTTGCGCCGTTCGAAGGCCGAGACGACATGGAAGCC
>CALCZO010000060.1 GCA_937903315.1 uncultured Alphaproteobacteria bacterium | reverse complement strand
ATCCGGCGTTCGCGATCAAGTTCACGATCCTGCGTGAACAGCCATCCGGCTCGCCCGGAGACGGCGACATTTTCGGCGCCCAGCAATACGCCCCGCTGCTCAGCCTTGAAATCCCGGACTGACCGGCGCCGGCGTCACGCTCCCTCGTCAAGGGTGAGCGTGACACGGCGGCCGCCGATCCCTGCCCCGTCAACCTGCCAGCCGCTCTGCGACCCCAGCGGCCAGCGGCTGCCAGCCGCCCGGACGAGACGGACGCGCACGTCCGTCGCGTCCCAGTCGAGGGCGACGGACAGGTCCAGCGCCTCGCCGCGCGTAAAGCCCCAGCTCGTGCCGTCGTCCTCGAAATGGCGTCCCTGGCCGGTTCCGCTCGCTCCCGTCAGCGCCAGATACAGCCGCCGGGCCGGCGCGTCATGCGGCTTCACATCCGGCGTGGCAGCCGCCAGCACCAGCGCCGCACCGCCGCGGATGAACACCGGCGGCCGGCCGAGCGGCGCATCGACCGTGACGGTCGTGCCCGCCGGATAGTTCTGCCCGGTGTGGAAATCGACCCAGCCCGCCGGGCCTGCCGGCAGAACCTGGGTCTTTGTGGTCGCCCCTTGCTCAACCACCGGCGAGAACAGGATATCGGGACCGACCATCATCGCGTCCTGATCGTCATAGGCGGCAGGATCGCCGGGAAAATCGTGGCACAGTGGCCGGATGATCGGCTCGCCATGGCGGTGCCAGCGATAAGCCAGCGCATAGAGCACCGGCAGGAAGGTCGTGCGCAGGTCGAGCGCGGCGCGGATCTGCGGCAGAACCTCGGGATAGAGCCATGGCACGGTGGCGGCCTGCCAGTCGGGCGCCACCTCCGGCTTCCATGAGTTCATGACCGCGCGCGGATGCAGCGCCATCATCTCGACAAAGCGGGTGAGCAGTTCCGGCCCCGGACGCGGCCCCGTAAACCCGCCGATGTCATGGCCGACCTTTGATTGCCCGCTCAGCGCCAGCGACAGTGCATTCCTCATGTTCCATTTCAGCGTGTGCCACGAGGTCCCGTTGTCGCCGGTCCATGTCTCGCCGTAGCGCTGGATGCCGGCGGGGCCGGCGCGCGTGATCGTAAAGGGCCGCCGGTCGGGATCGCGCTTCTGCGTTGCCTCGAAGGTCGCGCGCGTCATCAGCAGCGCATGGAGCGGGCGGATCGCCGTCGCATCGAGCGGCCGGCCGAACCCGGTGGCGATCGAGTCCTCGCGGCCGACCTCGTATTCGTTGTTGTCGTTCCACCCCGCCGTAAAGCCCGGATCGAGCACCTGCGCCGTCAGCCGCTCCTGCCACCACGCCACCGTTTCAGGGTTGGTGAAATCGAGATAGGACCCCATCCCGTCCCAGAACTGCTCGATCACCGGGGCACCGGCACTGTCTTTGATGAAACCGCCCGCCGCCGTCACGCTGGCGTAATCGGGATGGTCGTCGATCAGCACCGGCTTGAGATTGGCCACCGCCGGAAAGCCGAGATCGGCCAGCCGCGCAAACAGCGTTTTGGGATCGGGAAACTTGTCCCTGTTCCAGGTAAAGACATAACGCCGCCTGCCCCGGCTGGAATAGCCGGAGCCGAGATGGATCGCGCTGATCGCGATCTTCTCCTGCCGGCAGCGCCGGGCAAACGCCTCGACGATCTCCTGCCCGCGCACATCATCGGCGTGGTGCATGGTGGTGAAGGCAAAACCGAAGCTCCAGCGCGGCGACAGCGCCGGACGCCCGGTCAGCAGCGTGAACCGGCGCGTCACGGCGGCAAGATCGGGCCCGGCGATCAGCCACAGGTCGAGACCCGGCTCCTCGGTTTCCACATAGCGGTAGATGCCGTGATAGTTCGACCGTTCACAGCCGAGATCGAAGGTCATCGAGGCAAGAGAATCGTAGAACAACCCGCCGGTGACCCCGCCCGACTGCACCGCCATATAGGGAATGTGCTTGTAGAGCGGATCGCTGATTTCCGCGTCGTAGCCGAGCGCATCGAGCTGCAGCACGCGGAACCGTCGCCCCGTACGGTCGATCGGGCCGGTCTTGTCGCCAAGTCCGAAATGCCGGTCGCCGGCGTGCCGGATGTTGAAATGCCGCAGACGCCGGCCATGATCGGCAAGGGCAAAGCCGCCGGTCGCCCGGTCGGCAATCCACGGCTGCCAGTTCCCGTCCATCTGCTGCTCGATGGCAAGGCGCAACGGCGCACCGCTGATCGTCAGCCGGAACGCGCCGGCGGTGATGACCGTTGCCGTCCCGGCCCTGTCCACCGTCACCGGCACGGGCGCAAACCCGCTCATATCCTCGCGGTCGCGGCCCTGCCATGGCACGTCGCCATCGGGCGCGATCATCCACGTCCGGTCGACCGGCAAGCCCGCCTGAGGCTCCAGAACGACGCGCAGCAGCGCCTCGCCCATCGAACGGATGCGCAGGCGCCAGCCGTCCTCAAGCCGCACATCGCAGCCGGCGGGATGCGGCTCGACCGCCTCGATCGTCTGGAAAATCCGCATGGGTACCCTCAGGCCAGATGGGGATAGACCGCGCCTGACGCGGCATCGAAAACATGGCGCAGATCCGGCGCGCCAAGCCGGAGACCGATGACATCGCCGCGCGCCACGGCGGTCTGGCCGGCAAGCCGCACCGACAGCGCCTCGCCGGACGGCACCAGTCCGTGCAGGTAGCTCTCGCCGCCCAGCTGCTCGGTGAGGCTCACGGTCATGGTCACGTCGCCATCACTCGCGCCCGCGACGCTGATATGCTCGGGCCGGATGCCGAGCTTGACCGCGGCACCCACATCGCCCTGCCCGGCGTCGGGCGTACAGTCCACGCCAACCGTTCCGCCGGCCTTCAAGGCCACCGACACCGTGCCGGCCGCCGCTTCGGCCACCGTCCCGTCGAGGAAATTCATCCGCGGCGAGCCGATGAAGCCGGCAACAAACAGGCTGGCAGGGCGGTTGTAGAGATCGAGCGGCTTGCCGAACTGTTCGAGCCGGCCGTCCTTGAGCACCGCAATCCGGTCGGCCATGGTCATCGCCTCGACCTGATCATGCGTGACATAGATCATCGTGTTGCCAAGCCGCTGGTGCAGGTTGCCGATCTCGACCCGCATCTGCACCCTCAGTTCCGCATCGAGATTGGACAGCGGCTCGTCGAACAGGAAGATCTTCGGCTCGCGCACGACGGCACGCCCGATGGCGACGCGCTGGCGCTGGCCGCCGGACAGCTGGCCAGGCCGCCGCTCCATCAACGGCTCGATCCGGAGCATCCGCGCCGCATCATCGACCCGCCGGGCGATGTCTGCCTTCGGCATTTTCATGTTCTCAAGCCCGAACGACAGGTTCTGCCGCACGCTCATATGCGGATAGAGCGCATAGCTCTGGAACACCATCGCCAGCCCGCGCTCGGCGGCCGGCACGCCGTTGACCGACACCCCGTCGATGGCGATCTCGCCGCCGCTTACATCCTCCAGCCCGGCGATCATCCTGAGCAGGGTGGATTTGCCGCAGCCGGACGGGCCGACAAAGACGATGAACTCGCCATGGGCGATCGACAGGTCGATGCCATGGATCACTTTTGCCGTGCCGAACGATTTGGTGACGGACTTCAGATCCAGCGTCGCCATTATTTGAGCCCCGTATTGGCGATGCCGGTGGTGATGTGCTTTTGCAGGACGACGAACACCAGCGTCACCGGCAGCAGCGTCAGGACCGTCATGGCAAGCAGATAATGCATGTTGTCGTTCAGTTCGCCCTTGAAGGTCGACAGCCCGAGCTGGAGCGTGAACACTTCCGATTGTGTCAGCACGATCAAGGGCCACATGAAGTCGTTCCAGCGCCACATCACCGACAGGATGGCGAGCACTGACAGGGCCGGCAGGCTGAGCGGCAGCATGATCCGCCAGAAAATCTTCCACTCCGACGCCGCATCCATCCGCGCCGCTTCCAGCAGCTCGTCAGGGATGGTCAGCATGTACTGGCGCAGCAGGAACACCCCTGTCGGCGTGGCGATCGCCGGGATGATCACCCCCCACAGCGAATTGAGCATCCCCAGTTTGCTGACGGTCATGAACAGCGGCACGAGGATCACCGTCGGCGGGATCAGCAGCGTCGCGACGATCACCAGCGCCATCGCATCACGGCCGCGGAACCGGTATTTCGACAGCGCGAACGCCGCCATGGCGTTGACCACCAGCGTCAGCAGCGTCGCCACCACGGTCACGAAGGTCGAGTTCCAGAAATAGCGCAGGAAGTTGAAGGTGCGCGACTGGGTCGCCCCGATCGTCGGCTCGGTATAGTTCTCCCAGCGCGGAGAAACGATCTCCTTGCGCGCAAGCTGGCTGCGCGGCACCTCGAACACCGGCTCCGGCTTGCCGACCTCGAACACCCGCGCATTCAGCCCGCGCGGTCCCACGACCGCCACATCGAGCCGCGTGCCGTCCGGCCTGGTCCAGACCTGCACGCCGAATGTGCGGCTGCCATCGGGCGCCGGCACCGTGATCTGCTCGTAGGGCAGGATGCGCGGATCGTTCTCGACCAGCGCGCCCGGCGATTTCAGCGACGACAGGAACATCCAGACGATCGGCAGAACGACAATCAGCAGCCCGGCCACCAGATAGCCATAGGCCAGCCAGTCCGACCAGTGCAGCCGGCCGCGCCCGCGCGTGCGGGTCAGAAAGGTAACGACATCGCCCGCGCCGATCATCCGCCTGCCCTCTTGCGTGTGATCGCCAGCTGCATCAGCGTCAGCACCATCAGCAGCGCCGCCACCAGCACCGAGGACGCCGCCGCGATGCCGTAGCGCTTGGCGTCTCCGATGAACGCGCTCTCGTAGATGTGCTGGATGATCATCTTGGTCGCCTGCCCCGGCCCGCCGCCGGTCAGCACGTAGATTTCATCGAACACCTGAAACGCCCGGATCAGCGACAGCACCAGCACGACGATCATCGTCGGCATCAGCAGCGGCAGGGTGATGCGCCAGAACGCCCGCGATTTCGAGGTGCCGTCCATTTCCGCCGCCTCGTAGAGATCGCGCGGGATCGCCTGCAACCCGGCCAGCAGGATCAGCATGTAAAACCCCAGATGACCCCAGGTGTAGACGAAGATCACCCAGAACATCGGCCATCCGGCGCGCTGGTCGATCAGCCAGTTGACCGGGCGATACTCCGCCAGCGTCAGCAGCGCGGGCGTTCCGGGCGACAGCACCGCCAGCGCCGCCAGCCCGATTGCCAGAACGCCGGCCCATTTGAGCCGGCAGATCGCATTGAGACGGCAGAACAGGCGGCTGAGGCCGGCATAAAGCACGAGGGCCAGCACAGCCCCGGCCACCGGCGCAAACCAGCCGCTGGCGACAAAGCCGTTCCAGCCCGTCACCGCATCGTCGAGCACCGCGTTGAGAATGCCGCGCCGTTTCAGGATCCAGTCCCAGATCACCGCAACAACGACCGGCGACAGCATCACGGGATAGAAATAGACCGCGCGCCACAGCCCGCGCCCCCGGATGTTACGGTTCAGGATCAGCGCGGTGACCAGCGCCACCACGATCATGATCGGCACCTGGACCGCCGCGAAGAACAGCGTGTTCCACAACCCGGTCCAGAACGAATACCCCGCGACCGGGCAGGTCTTGGGGTCGAGATAGCTCGGGCAATCGAGCAGTTCACGGAAATTCTCGAACCCGACCAGCGGACGCTCGCCAAGGATGACCGACTGGCCGCCGGTGAACGCGATATAGAAGTTCAGGATCATCGGCCAGAACGAGAACAGGCCGAACACCAAGAGGTTGGGCAGCAGGAACACATAGGCCATGCGATGGGCGCCGATGTGCCGCTGCACGGCCGCGAACGGGCCGTCGAGGAGATCGCCGAGCGCTTTCCATGCCCCGGCGACCCATGAGTTCAGAGACGACGCGGCCATCAGGTGCCTGCCTTGCCTGAATGAACGGCCGGCGACACGTGCCGCCGGCCCGATACGCGGCGGGTTACTTCTTGACCGCGTTGTCGATCTCTTCCTGCACCTTGGCATAGGCCTGCGGCAGGGTCAGCGTCCCGGTGATCGCCTGCGCGACATAGTTCACCGTGGCGTTGAAGATCGCGACGTTGCGCTGATAGCTCTGGAGCTTGTGCGCCACCGGCGAAATCTTGGCGAAATCGGCGGTGAACTGCTTCAGTGCCGCCTGCGTTGCCACACCGACGTCCTTGCCGTAGGTCAGCCCCTTCTCGGCAATCGCCTTGTGCGCCGGGATCTGCACCGTCCGCTCGTAGTACTCCTTCAGGATCGGCTCGGAGACCATGAATTCCATGACCTTGGCCACTTCCTTGGGGTGCTTGGTCGACTTGAACGCCACCATCGCCGCCCCGCCCGGCATCGCCGAACAGCCGGCCGGACCGCACGGCTGCGGCGGCACGATCCACTCGAACTTGTCCTTGATGTCCGACTGGAACTTCTGGATCATCCACGAGCCGGCGATGTGCATCGCCACATCGCCGTTGATGAACATGTCACCGGCGTTCTTCCACTTGGCACCGGCCGCGCCGGGCCACAGGTCCTGCGGCATCAGCCCGTCCTTGTGCCACTGCACCATCCGCTCGGCGACCGCCTTGAACCCGTCATCGACCACCGCGCTCGGATTGCCGCTGGCGTCGAAATACTTCGCCCCGTATGAGATCGACACGCCGGCAAAGCGGTGGCCGGTCCGGTCCATCACCATGCCGGCATAGACCTTGCCCTTTTTCTGCACCTCGGCCAGCGCCTTGGCCCAGTCATCCCAGGTCGCGCCCGCAGCCGGCATCTTGACGCCGGTCTGGTCAAACATCGTCTTGTTGACGAACGGCCCGGTCACGGTCAGCTGGGTCATGAACCCGTAGATGCCCTTGTCGTCGGCGCCGACGCGCATCCACGGCAGCGTGGTGCCGAAGTTGCCCTCCCAGTTGGCAGCGTCGACATGCGGGCGCAGGTCGAGATAGTACTTGTTCAGACCGCCAAGGTTGGTGACACGCGCCATGTCGGGCGCCTCGCCGCCCTGAAGGCGCGTCTCAAGCTGCTCGCGGATGACCGCGAAGCCAACCTTGTCGACCGTCACCTTGATCGTCGGATTGGCCTTCTCGAACCGGTCGAGCAGATCGCGCGCGACATCGCATTCGTTGGCATCCGCATAGCACAGGTAGCGCAGGTTGACGGCCTGCGCCGAGACGCTGGTCGACATCGCCAGAAGCGATGCGGACAGGCCAAGCGCCAGCATTCCGGCTTTTCCGATAACGGTCTTCATCGTCGTTTCCTCCCTGCTGCCGCCGATGTCCGGGGCAGGATAGCTGTCGCCGGGCCGGGCACACCCCGGATGACCGGCGCAATTTCTTGATTGAACGGAGTTTGGCAAACGTTTGCCAAACGTGTCAAGCTGTGTTTTCCTGAATGTGCCAACTGCCTTGGCACTGGCAACAGGACCCGGACCCTTGATGCGAAACCGCCCGATGCACCGCGTGTCGCTGTCCACCGTCGCTGCCCGCGCCGGCGTGTCGGTCTCGACCGTGTCGCGCATTGCCAACGGCCATGTCGACCGAGCCAATCCCCAGACGGTCGCCCGCATCAAGGCCCTGCTCGACGAGATGGACTACCGGCCCGACAGGATCGCCCGGGCGCTGCGCCATGGCCAGAGCCGGGTCATCGCCATGCTCGCGCCCAACCTCGACAATCCGGCGATGGGCGCCATCGCCTCCTCGACCGAGGCGGCCCTGCGCGCCGCCGGCTATGTCATGATCCTGTGCGACACGCACGATCAACCCGCCCTGCAGGACGAGTATCTCGACGCGATGCGCGCCCAGTCGGTGGAAGGCTATGTCATCGTCTCCGCTGTCGCCAGCCCGGCGCTGGAGGCGTTTCTCCAGCGCGGCGAGCCGGTGGTGCTGGTCGGCCGCCGCCAGCCCAGCGGCATGAAGCCGGCGGCTTTTGTCGGCATCGACAATGTCGCGGCAGGCCGGCTCGCCGCCGGATTCCTGCTCGACGCCGGCATCGACCGCCCGGCGATGGTGCATACCGCCCTCACCTCGTCGGCCATTGCCGACCGTGTCGCCGGCTTTTTCGCCGGCACGGCGGAACGCGGCCTGCCGCGCGCTGCTGTACGGGTCGCCGCGTCCGGCCACCTCCAGCATCTCCACGCCGGCTATGAAGCTGCGGGCGCGCTGGTCGCGGCAGGCGGATGGCCACCGGGGCTGTTCTGCGTGTCCGACCAGATGGCGTATGGCGTCTATCGCCGCGCCGTCGAATGCGGGATCGCGGTGCCGGAACGGTGCCTGATCACAGGGGTCGACGACAGCCCGCTCAACGAATGGATCGCGCCCTGGCTGTCGTCGGTCCATATCCCCTATGCCGAGTACGGCGCGGCGATCCTGACGCAATTCGAAGCCGTGTGGAGCGGCGCTGCCCCGCGCGATTGCCTGCTGCCGCATCGGCTGGTCAACCGGCTGGGCGCGCCCGGATGACCGCGCCCGACCGCAGCACCCTGATCCGGCTGCTCGGTGGCCATACGCCCTCGCGCCTCGCCTGTATCGGTGGGAGTGCTCACCCCTCCGCCTCGCCTGAGGTGTCGGCCCGCTGGCTGACGCTGGAGCGCACGGATGGCGCACGCATCCGCGCCTGCCTGACCGGCCCGGCCGGGCCATGGGCGGACCGGCCCGCCGTGCTCTACATCCACGCCCATGGCGGCAAATACGACATCGGCGCCGACGAACTGATGGCGGGGCGTCCGGCGCTGATCGATCCGCCGTATGGAGAGGCGCTGGCCGGGGCCGGCATCGTCGCGCTGTGTCTCGATCTGCCCTGTTTCGGCAGCCGCGCCACCGAGCCCGAATCGCGCGCCGCCAAGCGCCACCTCTGGGCTGGCACCACCCTGTTCGGCGAAATGCTCGATGATCTCGCTGGCGGGCTGGATCTGCTGGCCGGCTGGCCCGGCGTCGATCCCGCGCGCATCGGCGCGTTCGGCCTGTCGATGGGCGCGACGCTGACGTTCTGGCTGGCCGCGCTCGATCCGCGCCTGCGCTGCCTTGCCCATCTGTGCTGCTTTGCCGATCTCGGCGAGTTGGTGCGGCTGGACGGACACGACCGCCACGGTCTTTACATGATGGTGCCGGGCCTGCTGCCGGCCCTCCGCACCGGCGCGATTGCCGGCCTCGCCGCACCGCGCCCGCAATTCGCCGCCATGGGCGCGGCCGATCCGCTGACCCCGCCCACGGCCATCGACATCGCCATCGCTGATACCCGTGCCGCCTATGCCGCCGCCGGCGCGAAGGATGCGTTCGAAACGCTGGTCGATCCGGCGACGGGCCATGTCGAGACGCCCGAGATGCGCGCCGCCGTCCTGCGGTTTTTCGCCCGCTGCCTCTGACGGTCAGGCGACGTCGCGGCCCATCGCCAGCGTGTAGAGTTCGAACCACGCCTGCCGGTCGATCACCACCTTCGCGGCATCGCCGATGGTACGGATGCGCTCGATCCGGTTGGTGCCGAGCACCGGCAGGATGCGCGCCGGATGACGCAGCAGCCAGGCGACCGCGACAGCGCTTTCATCGACGCCCTGCTCCGCGCCGATCCGGGCCAGCGCCGCCCGCAACGCTGCGTGTTCCGGGGCGAACAGCCGCCCCCCGCCCAGCGGCGACCACGCCATCGGCGCGATCCCCCGCTCCTGCAGACAGGCCAGATCGCCGTTGGTGAACGGCTGATGGCACAGAAGGCTCATCTCGATCTGGTTGGTCGCCAGCGGCGTTGTCATCGCCGATTGCAGCAGGGCGACATCGTAGGGCCGGAAGTTTGACACACCGACCGCCCGCACCGTGCCGCCGGCGACCAGAGCATCGAGCGCCGCGCCGGTCTCGTGATGGTCCATCAGCGGATCGGGCCGGTGGATCAGCAGCAGGTCGATCCGGTCGGTCGCCATCTCCCTCAGCGAGGTTTCGACCGAGGCACGGATATGCGCCGCGCTGGTGTCGTAATGCTTGACGCGCGCCCCCGCATGCCGCCCCACCGGCGCGACGATATCGCACTTGGTGACGATCTCGATCCTGTCGCGCAGGCCGGGGCTGGCCTTCAGCGCCGCGCCCAGCAGGCCCTCGGCAGTATAGCCGCCATAGACGTCGGCCTGATCCATCGTCGTGATGCCCTGCGCAAGGCAGGCCTCGATCTTGGCGCGGATGTGACCGGGCGAGGTGTCCGCATCGCTGCCAAGCCGCCACATGCCATAGACGAGGCGGCTGAACGTCACCCCGCCGGGAAGATCGATCCGTTGCATCAGCGGCGTACTCCTGTGCCAAGTGGCGTTGCGGGGGTCTCGGCCGGCACGCGGCCATAGGCATGGGGCAGCGAGCAGGTCTTGAGGTGCGGCAGCACCTTGGTGCCGAAATGGTCCGCCTCGTCAAGATGTGGATAGCCCGAGAAGATGAAGGCGCGGATGCCCATGGCGCGGTAGGCCTCGATCTCGCTCATCACCTGATCAACCGACCCGACGATCGCCGCGCCGCAGCCCGAGCGCGCCCGGCCGATGCCGGTCCACAGATGCGGCTCGACATAGCCGAACTGGTCCGCCAGCGCCCGCGCGCGGGCCTGATGCGCCACGCCGAGGCTGATGCTGTCATGCGCCCGCTCGCGGATGATCCGCCCGTACTCGTCATCGAGCCGGGAGACGAGATGCTCGGCATACTCGCGCGCCTCCTTTTCGGTCTCGCGCACGATCATGTGCACGCGCAGACCGTAATCGAGCGTGCGGCCATGGGCGTCGGCGCGGGCATGCACGGCCTTCATCCGCTCGGCGATCTGCTCCTTGGGTTCGGGCCACATCAGGTAGACGTCGCATTGCGCGCCGCACAGCTCGAGCGCATCGGGCGAATAGCCGCCGAAATAGAGCAGCGGCCCGCCGTTCTGCTGATAGGGCCGCGCCGGATCGGTCGGCACACCCTTGAACGAATAGACCTCGCCCTCATGGTCGATCGTCTCGCGCGTCCACGCCTGCCGCAGAATCTGCACCACCTCATGGCTGCGCCGGTAGCGGAAGGCGCTGTCGGCAACCTCGCCGGGAAAATCGGACGAGATGACGTTCAGTGTCAGCCGCCCCTTCAGCATGTGGTCGAGCGTCGCGACGGTCCGCGCCAGCATGATCGGCTGCATCTCGCCGCAGCGGATCGCGGCGAGGAAATTGATCCGGTCGGTGATCGGCGCGCAGCCGGCGACAAACGACAGCGTATCCTGCCCGACCTGATACGACGACGGGCACAGGATGTTGCGGAACCCCAGCCCCTCGGCCTTGCGCACGATCGACGAGCAATGCGCCCACGACGACCGCAGCGCCCCGTCCGGCACTCCGAGATAGGCATAATCGTCCGAGCAGAGCGCGGCGAACCAACTGACCTCGCTGGCAGCAAGATCCGGCGATGTGATCGGCACGATGGTCATGAACCCCTCCCCGAGGCCTGTTTTGCCCTTGCGTATCATCCAACTTTCTATAGATCAATATTGTATCAATTCTCTCGCATGATTGCCCATGGCCGTTTCCCTGCAAGGCCCGCTGCCGCGCTACCGTCAGATCAGCGAACTGCTGATCCGCGACATCGCCGCCGGCCGCCTGATGGATGGCGAGCGCCTGCCGCCCGAGCGCGACATGGCGGCCGAACTCGGCATCGCCGTCGGCACGCTGCGTCATGCGCTGGCCGATCTGGCCGCCAAGGGCCTGCTGCGCCGCGTGCAGGGCTCGGGCAACTATGTCTGCGCAAAGTCCGATCCCGACAGCGTCTACGCGTTTTTCCGCCTCGAACTGCCCGAAGGCGGCGGCCTGCCGACCGCCCGCGTGCTCGACGTGACGCGCCTGCCCAAGCCGGCGGCCCTGCCAGACTTCGGCACAGCGCCGGAGGCGTTCCGCATCCGCCGGCTGCGCTTCCTGTCCGGCCGCCCCGCCGCGCTGGAGGAGATCTGGCTCGACGGCAGCTATGTCAGCCACCTCGAACCCGCCATGCTGTCGGAATCGCTGTATCTGTTCTACCGCCGCAAGCTGGGGCTGTGGATTGTGCGGGCCGAGGACAGGATCGATGTCGACGGCGTGCCCGGTTGGACGCCGCCAGTGTTCGGTCTGCCTGCCGGAACGCTTGCTCCGCGTGTCACCCGCAGTGCATGGGATGGCGAGAACCGCAGCGCCGAGGTCTCGTTCACCTGGTTCGACCCCGCCCACGCCCGCTATGTTGCCCGCCTGAAATAGGATCGATCATGAAACCCCTGCATTACGGCATCATCGGTTGCGGCATGATGGGTCAGGAGCACCTGAGGAACATCGCGCTGGTGCCCGGCGCGCATGTCGCCGCGATTGTCGAACCGGACGCCGCGATGCGCGCCCGCGCCGCTGCGCTGGCCCCGGATGCGGTGTTTGTCGACACGATCGAGGCCCTGCTCGCCCATCCTGATGTCAACTGCCTGCTGATCGCCAGCCCGAACGACCTGCATCTGGGCCAACTGGAAGCCATCGCCGCCATCCGCCCGCTGCCCGTGCTGGTCGAAAAGCCGCTGTTCACCGATCCGGCCGATGCACCCCGCCTCGCCCGGCTGATGCGCACCTATTCGGCCCCGGTCTGGGTGGCGATGGAATACCGCTACATGCCGCCCGTCGCCCGCCTGATTGCCGACACGGACGCCGCGACCGGCGGCATCCGCATGCTGACCATCCGCGAGCATCGCTTTCCGTTTCTCGAAAAAGTCGGCGACTGGAACCGGTTCAACGTCCGCACCGGCGGCACGCTGGTTGAAAAGTGCTGCCATTTCTTCGATCTGATGCGCCACATCGCCGGCTGCAACCCGGTCCGCGTCATGGCTTCGGGCGGTCAGGCCGCCAACCATCTCGATGAGCGCTACGAGGGCCGCACGCCGGATATCTGGGACCATGCCTATGTCATCGTCGAGTTCGAATCAGGGCTCCGCGCAATGCTCGAACTGTGCATGTTCGCCGAAGGCTCGCGCTTTCAGGAGGAGATTTCGGCGGTCGGCCCCATGGGCAAGATCGAATGCCATGTCCCCGGACCAGGGCGATTCTGGCCGGCCCATCTCGGCGCCCCGCCGGTGGCGCAGGTGATCGTCAGCCCGCGCGAGCCGCGCGGCCCGCGCCTGCTGGAAGTGCCGGTCGATCCGGCCCTGCTGGCGGCGGGCGACCACAATGGCTCGACCTGGTACCAGCACATGCGCTTTGCCGCCGTGGTCCGCGGCGAACAGGCGGTCGAGGTCAGCCTTGCCGACGGCTGGTGGGCGGCCGCGATGGGCATGGCCGCGCAACACTCGGCGGCGCAAGGCATCGCCATCGACATCGCCGCCTGCGGCTATGCTCCGCCGCGCACCGTGACCTGACGCAGCACAGACCGTTGAGCGTTAACCTGTCTGACATCTGACTTGACAGCACGGCCCGGTGCGCGTCCCATCAGGGTGAAGTTGCATGTCGAACATTCACCCTGTCCTTGCAAAAAAGAGGAACTTGCCATGATTGACCGCCGCCAGATGCTCCAGGGCGTGGCCGGAACCGCTGCCCTGCTCCCCTTCGGCGCAACCGCGCAGACCGCCTATCCCGCCAAGCCGATCCAGATGCTGGTGGCATTCGGTGCCGGTGGCGGCACCGACATCGCCGCCCGCTCGATCGCGCGGTTCATGGAAAAGCATCTGGGCGGCGGCGCGCAGATCGGCGTCGTCAACAAGCCCGGCGCGGGTGGCGAGGTCGGCTGGACCGCGCTCGCCCAGTCGCCGAACGACGGCTACACTATCGGGTTCATCAACGCGCCGGCGATTCTGGCGATGACAGTGGAAAAGCAGCCGCGTTTCAGCCTCGACAGCTATGAGCCGCTCGGCAATCTCGTGCTTGACGCCGCCATCCTCGCCGTGACGGGCGACAGCCCCTACAAGACGCTGAAGGACTTCATCGAGGCGGCCAAGACCGGCAGCGCGCCGATCACGGTCGGCACCACCGGTGCGGCGGGCAACAGCGAGCATATCGCGCTGATGAGCCTGTCTCGCCTGACCGGCGCGAAGATCAACCATGCGCCCTTCGGCGGCACCGCGCCGATGCGTCAGGCCCTGCTCGGCAAGCATATCCCGGCCGGCACCATCGGCCTGTCGGAAGGCATCGCCGAGATGAAGGAAGGCTCGCTGCGCATTCTGGGCGTGATGGCGACCGGCCGGCAGAAGATCGCACCGGACATCCCGACCTTCCGCGAGCAGGGCGTCGATCTGGTCTCCGGCTCGTCGCGCGGCATTGTTGCGCCCAAGGGCATTCCCGCCGACATCGCGGCCAAGCTGCGCGCGGCCGTCAAGGCGGCGGTTTCGGATCCCGAATACGTCAGCGCAACGGAAAAGGCCTCGATCCCGCTGCACTATCTCGATGGTCCCGACTATGCCGCGTTCCTGAAAAAGGCGCATGCCGACATGCAGGCGATCTGGACCGCGACGCCATGGAAGTGACCACGCGATGACCAGGCATCAGGCCGAACGCACTCTGGCGGTTGTCGCTCTGGCGGCCATCGCCGGTCTGGTACCCGGCCTGTTGGCCTTGCCGCGCGAAAGCGCGGGGTTCCCGCTCGCCATCCTCGCCGTCATGGGGGCGATGGCGATCGTGCTGCTGCTGCGCGGGCTGCGCGAGGCGGGGGACGGATCGCCGTTCTTCCTGAGCGCGCCGCGCTTTGTCCTCGCCGCAGCCATCGTGCTCGCCTATACCGCGCTGCTGCCGCGGCTTGGCTTCTTCACCGCCTCCGCGCTGCTCGGCCTCGGGTTCCCGCCGCTGTTCGGTTATCGCAACTGGCGGATGATCGTGCCGACCGTGGCGATCTTCCTCGTTCTGATCTGGCTGGTGTTCGTGCGCCTGTTCCAGCGCCCCCTGCCGGCTGAATTCTTCCTCGGGTGATCGATGTTTGAACCGTTGATCCACGCCATCCCCGTCGCGTTCTCCCTGCAATCCATCGTGGCGATGCTGGTCGGCCTTGTCGCCGGGCTGGTCGTCGGCGCCCTGCCGGGGCTGACGGTCAGCATGGGCATCGCGGTGCTGATCCCGCTGACCTTCGGCATGAGTCCGACGGCGGCGCTGGGGCTGATGGCCGGCATGTACAACGGCGGCTCCTACGGCGGCGCGATCACGGCAATCCTGCTGCGCATTCCCGGCACACCCGCCTCCGTCGCCACCACGCTGGACGGCTACCCGATGACCCAGCGCGGCGAGGCCGCCTATGCGCTTCAGGTCGCGGTTGTCTCCGGCACCATCGGCTCGGTGCTCTCGGCGCTGGCGCTGATCCTGTTTGCGCCGCCGCTGACCAAGGTCAGCCTGCTGTTCGGCCCGGCCGAGTATTTCTGGGTCGCGATGTTCGGCATGGCCACAGTGTCCGTGCTGCTTGGCGATGATATGGTCAAGGGCATCTTCGCAGCGGCCTTCGGCCTGCTGCTTGGCGCTGTCGGGCAGGACACCCTGACCGGGACCGAGCGGATGACGTTCGATGTGCTCGAACTTGTCGACGGGCTGAACATCATCGTCCTGCTCACCGGCCTGTTCGCCATCCCGCCGGTGCTCAACATGGCCGAGGAAGCGGCCAGGCAGGGCATGCCGGCGCATCTTCTGGCGCTCAAGCGGTCCCGCTCGGTGTTCGGCGAATGGCGCCGTTATCTGACGATCTGGATGCGCAGCTCGGTCATCGGCATCATCATCGGCATCCTGCCCGGTGCCGGCGGCTCGATGACCTCGCTGGTCGCCTACAATGACGCCAAGCGCCGCTCGGACGATCCCGACAGCTACGGCAAGGGCAACCCCGAAGGCATTGCCGCTTCCGAATGCGGCAACGGGGCGGACAATGCCGCGGCGATGGTGCCGGCGCTGACGCTCGGCATCCCCGGCTCCGGCGTCGCCGCGATCATTCTCGGCGGCCTGCTCGTCCACGGCATGCGCCCCGGCCCGCAACTGTTCCGCGACAATCCCGACGTCGTCTACGGCTTCATGCTCCAGATGCTGACGACCGCTGCGCTGCTGTCGGTGTTCGGCGGGCTGCTGGCGACGCGCCTGTTCGGTCAGGCGCTGCGGCTGCCGCCGATCCTGCTGGCGCCGCTGATCCTGTGCATCACCGTCGTGGGCGTCTATTCGGTCAACAACAGTCTGGTTGATCTGTGGTTCATGCTCGGCGTCGGCCTGGTCGGTTACACGTTCGACAAGCTCGACATCCCGACCGCGCCGCTTGTGCTCGGCCTGCTGCTCGGCCCGATCGCCGAAAGCCAGTTCCGCCTTGCATTGACCGTCTCGATGGGCAACCCCGGCATCCTTGTCAGCAGCGTGACGTCGATCCTGCTGATCTGCGGGACGCTGCTGGTGCTGGCCACGCCCCTGCTCCAGAAGCGCAAGGTCACCACCACCGAGCGGTGAGCGCCAGAACGCTTGCGCGCGACGGCCGATCTTGCGCCGTTGCTGCGATAACCCGCCGCCGAAATCGGGCATGGCGCGGACACCGGCGAAATATTTGCATTGACCTTTGGTCGTATCCTCGCTTGGCTGCGCGCTCGCACGGACTCGTTCGGCGTAACCTTGAGGAGGATTGCATGATGATTTCCCGTCGCGCCGCGCTCATCGGCGCTGCCAGCCTGACCACGCTCGCGGGCAGCCGCTCCGCCTATGCCCAGGCCAAGTTTTTCCGCATCGGCACCGGCGGCACCGGCGGCACCTACTATCCCGTCGGCGGCCTGATCGCGAATGCGATTTCCTCGGCGACGGTCAACGCCAGCGCGGTCGCCACCAACGGATCGGTTGCCAACGTCAACGCGATTGTCGGCGGCAGCTCAGAGTCGGGCTTCTCGCAGGCTGACGTCGCCACCTGGGCTTACTCCGGCACCGGCATCTACGAAGGCCGCGGCAAGGTCGAGGAACTGCGCGCCATCGCCAATCTCTATCCCGAGACGGTGCATGTCGTCGTCCGCAAGGGTCTTGGCGCCAAGTCGCTCGCCGATCTCAAGGGCAAGCGCATTTCCATCGATGAGCCGGGCTCGGGCACCATCGTCAACGCGATGGCGATCCTCGCCGCTGCCGGCATCGGCAAGTCCGATTTCAAGGCCGAGAACCTGAAGGCCGGCCCGTCGGTCGACAAGATCAAGGACGGCTCGCTCGATGCGTTCTTCATCACCACCGGCTATCCCGCCGGCGCGCTGAGCGAGATGGCGGCCACCCACGGCTTCGAACTGCTGCCGATCGAGGGCGAGATGGCAGCCAAGCTGAAGAAGCAGTTCGGCTTCTTTGCTGACGACACCATTCCGGACGGAGCCTACAAGGACGTCAAGGGCGTGAGGACGCTGGCCGTTGGCGCGCAATGGGTCACGTCGTCGAAGATCGATGCCGGTCTGGTCTATGAGGTCACCAAGGCGCTGTGGTCGGACAAGACCCGCGCCATGCTCGATACCGGGCACGCCAAGGGCAAGGCGATCACCAAGGCGACCGCGCTGACCGGCCTGGGCATTCCGCTCCATCCCGGCGCCGAGAAGTTCTACAAGGAAGCCGGCCTGATCAAGTAACCTGGCCGATCATGGGCTCCGCGCCGCGACGCGCGGGGCCTTTTTCCTTTTTTGAAATGACCCGCCTCATCAGTCGGGTATGACAAGCGGCGGGGGGCTGCATGAGCGCGGAACTGGACCTGAAGAAGGCGCAGGAACTCGAGGAAAAGTTCGATTCCGAAATCCGCTTCCGCCCGCTGCTGCCGCTTGCGGGCTGGCTGGTTGCCGGCGCGCTGCTGGCGCTGTCGCTGTTCCACTACTACACCGCCGGCTTCGGCCTGCTGCCCGAGACGACCCATCGCGGCATCCATCTTGCGTTCGTCATCGGCCTGATCTTTCTGGTCTTTCCCGCCGGCAAGGCCAAGCGTGAGGCGGCCGCCTCGACCTGGTACCGGCCGCTCGGCATCGGCCTCGTCGATTGGGCGCTGTGCGCCGCGGCGGTTGTTTCAAGCCTCTATGTGCCGTGGATTTTCGAGGATCTTGCCTTCCGCGTCGGCAATCCGCTGCTGGTTGACTGGCTGATGGGCACCGCTGCGGTCATCGTTCTGATTGAGGCGACGCGCCGCTCCATCGGCTGGCCGCTGCCGATCATCGCGACCTTGCTGATTCTCTATGGCCTTTACGGGTCTGCCCTGCCCGGCATTCTCGCTCACCCCGGCAATTCGTGGAAAGCCATCGTCAACCACCTCTACCTGACGTCGCAGGGCGTCTATGGCATCGCGCTCGGCGTGGTGGCGACCTATGTGTTCCACTACGTTCTGTTCGGCGTGCTGGCGACACGGATCGGCCTCGGTCGCCTGTTCATCGATCTTGCCACCGCGCTGGCCGGCCGCTTTGCCGGCGGTCCGGCGAAAGTGTCGATCTTCGCCTCGGGCCTGTTCGGCATGATCTCGGGATCGTCGATCGCCAACACCGTCACGGTCGGCTCGCTCACCATCCCGATGATGATCCGCATCGGCTATCCGCGCCATTTTGCCGCCGCGGTCGAATCCACCGCCGCCACGGGCGGCCAGATCACCCCACCGATCATGGGGGCCGCCGCCTTTCTGATGATTGAATACCTCGCCCTGCCCTATCAGACGATCATTCTTGCCGCCATCGTGCCGGCGG
>CALCZO010000059.1 GCA_937903315.1 uncultured Alphaproteobacteria bacterium | reverse complement strand
ACTGCGGCGGCATCTGGATATAGGTCGAGACGTTCTTGATCTCTTCCTTGGTCAGAATGTCGTCGAAGTTGACCATGCCGCCGTCAGTGCCAAGGGCAATGATCTTCTCAAGCCGGTCCTGGCCAAGCTTGGCGGTGTTGGCCGGTTCCAGATTCTTGCCGGTTGCGCCCTTGCGCAGCACGCCGTGGCAGCCTGCGCAGCGCTGGAAATAGACCTTGCCGGAGGCGTCCATCGCTTCCTTCGACAGGGTCGGCGAGGCCGCAGCCGGGGCAGCGGTCTGAGCGTGGACCGCGGTCAACGCCGTCGAGGACAACAAGACCCCGACCGCCATTCCCATCATTGTCGCCCAATGCGTCTTGTGTGTCATGACGCCCTACTCCTCAATGCAGTTCCGAGACGAAGCGCAGGTTATCGAGGGGCGGCGAGGCGTACTTGAGAATGGATAAGTCGCGTGCCGATTCAGCGGCACCAGATGAAGGATCGGGCCGCGATGACGCGGATTTCCGCAGTTTTCGCCGCCTCTAGGGCAAAATGCCGCGCCTCGGCAAGCGCGCGCTCCTCGCCGGCAGCGCCCGTATCGGGGCGGAGCCAGTAGCGCAGCAGGCGCGGGGGCGTCGACCGCTGTTCCATCAGCACCACCCAGCCACGGCCGCCGTCCGCCTCCGGCCGGCGGGCGACGATATGGTCGCAAGGCACGCCGGCCGGAACGGATTCGATATCGACCGGATCATAGAACAGCGGGCGGCGCATCGGGTCGGCAGCGGCGCCGAACTGCCGCATCTCCGCACCGTGACCGGCCAGCGCATCGCTGACGCTGTCGCGCTCGCGCACCTGAGCCCCGGCAAGGCCGGTCAACACGAACACTGCAAGAGCCAGCGCAAAAAGGCCGCGCGCCGCGTCGCGAAAGGGCTTGACGCCTGCCAAAACCGCCTGTTTCTGGAATGCTGAACGACGGGAGCCATTCATGCCGCAGAGCCCTGACGGTGCCGCAGCGGGTGTCATGCTTGATGCCGGTGACTGGGAAACCATCTGTACCTGTCCCTTGTTCAGCGCGGTGGACCGCAGCGTGGTGGCCCGGCTGTGCGGCCATCGCCGCCCGATGGTGCTCGACGCACGCCAGCAGGTGTTCTCGCAAGGCGACCCGGCCGAAGCGTGTTACGTCGTCCTCGACGGATGGGCCAAGCTCTTTCGTATCACGCCTGCCGGCGAAGAGGCAGTGGTCGGTGTGTTCTCGCGCGGCGAGAGTTTCGCCGAACCGGTGTTCTTCCTCGGCGGCCACTACCCGGCCAGCGCCGAGGCGGCGAGCCGACTGCGCCTGCTGAGGATCGATCTGACCCGGTTTACCGACGCGATCCAGAACGAGCCGGAACTGGCTGCAACCCTGCTGGCCTCGATCGTGCTGCATACCGAGCGGCTGTTCAACGAGATCGCCAATCTCAAACTGCTGTCGACGCCGCGACGGCTGGCCGATTTTCTTGTCCGGCAGGCCCCTGCCGGTGCGGTTTCCGCCCATGTCATCCTGCCGCACGAAAAGGCGCTGCTGGCCGGCCGGCTCGGCATGACGCCCGAGAGCCTGTCGCGCGCTCTGGCGATGCTCAAGAAGTTCGGCGTCGCGGTGGAACGCGACCATGTCGGGATTGCCGATGTGCCGGCATTGGCCGCCTTCGCCCGATCGTCGCACCGGCCTGCCGGCTGACGATCAGGACTCCGGCGTGGCGAAGGCCCGCAACCGCCCGACATCGCGGATCGTCAACCGGTCGCGGGAGGCGGTGACGCCATGAGCCTTCAACTGGCTCATCGCGCGCGAGAAGCTCTCGGGCGTCATGCCGAGGCGGTTGGCGATCAGTTGCTTTTCGTACGGCAACACCACTTGCGCCGAACCCGAGCGGACACCGGCCAGATTGAGGATCATGTCGGCCAGGCGGGCCGGACCCGTCATGGTCTTGAGTTCCTCGACATGGGCAACCAGCATCCGGAGTTGCGAAGCGGCGGAGGCGAGCAGCATCATCGCCAGCCGGGCATCCTCGCCGATCCGGCGGCGCAGGTCGGCCGCCCCGAGCCTGACGATCCGCCCCGGACCGATGGTCTCCACGGTCGCCGAATAGACCGAACCGATCAGTCCTTCGGCCATCATCAGCGTGCGGCCGGCACCATGGACGGCCAGAACCGCCATACTGCCATCCTCTCCGTTGCGGAAAACCTTGACGAGGCCATCGAGCACGATGAAGCAGCCTTCGGCCGGCGCGCCCCAAGTACAGACCTCGAAATTGCGCGGCACATCTGACACCACCGCTCCGACCAGCATGCGGCGTACCGTCTCCTCCGGCACCCGGCTGAACAGGTCAGCGCGCCGGATCCCTGCCCAGTCGTCGGAAGTCAGTACTGCGGATTCGCCCGGCATCGACTCAATGCTCCCCGAACTTCCCCGAAACGATCAAGGCGACCCTGCCGCCAGCGCCGACGCGCGCCGGCGCAACCACCACGGCAACAGCACGACGAGCAGCGCGAGGCCCCACAGGATGATCGCCAGCGGGCTTGAAAAGAAAATGCCGATTTCGCCGCCAGACAGCGCCAGCGCGTTCCTCAGGTTGACCTCCATCACCTTCCCCAGCACGAATCCCAGCACGATCGGTGCCATGTCGAAGCCCAGCTTGCGCAGAAGGTAGCCGGCGATACCGATGCCGAACATGATCAGGACCGACATGACGCTGGAATAGGCCGAATAGACGCCGAGGATCGACAGCGCGACGATGCCGGGGATGAGAATCCAGTTCGGCATCAGCAGCATGCGGGCAAACAACTGGACCAGCGGCAGGTTGAGAATCAGCAGCAGCACATTGCCGACATACATCGAAGCGATCAGGCCGCCGACCAGCTTGGGCTGTTCGATGAACAACTGGGGGCCGGGCTGGATATTGTAGAGCATCAGCGCGCCAAGCATCACCGCCGTGGTGCCCGAGCCGGGCACGCCGAGGGTCAGCATCGGCACGAACGCGCCAGTCGCGGCCGCGTTGTTGGCCGCTTCGGGCGCGGCCAGACCGCGGATATCGCCCTTGCCGAAGGTGTTGTCCTTGTTATTGATGCGCTTTTCGGTCGTGTAGGCGACCGCGCTGGCCACCGACGCGCCCGTGCCGGGCAGCACGCCGATGATGAACCCGATCACGGTGGCGCGGACCGAGGGCCAGGTAATGGTCTTGAGGTCCAGCCAGCTTGGATACTTGCCCTTGACCTCGAGCGGCTTGAGCACGCCCGTCATCTGCCGTTCGAGCAGGATCAGCGCCTCGGAGATCGAGAACAGTCCGATGACCAGCACGATGAACTCGATGCCATCGTGCAGTTCCGGTTCGTCGAAGGTGAAACGATAGGCGCCCGAGGTGGCGTCGATGCCGATGGTCGTCAGCGTCAGGCCGATCACGCAACCGATCAGTGTCTTGACCGGCTCGTGACCGACCATCGAGCCGAGCGTGCAGAAGGCGAACACCATCAGGACGAAATATTCCGCCGGGCCGAACTTGATCGCCAGCAGGCCGAACAGCGGCGCAAGGAACGTCATCGCCACGACCGCCAGCATGCCACCGATGAATGACGAGATGCCGGAAATCGCCAGCGCCCGGGTCGCATCGCCGTTGCGGGCCAACGGATAGCCGTCGATCGCCGTCATCACCGCGCCGGCATCACCCGGTACATTGAGCAGGATCGAGGAAATGCGGCCGCCGTATTCAGCGCCGTAGTACACCCCGGCCAGCAGGATCAGCGTCGATTCCGCCGGAAGTCCGGAGGTGTAGGCAATCGGCAACAACAGCGCGATGCCGTTGATCGGCCCGACCGCCGGCAGGGCGCCGATGATCGTGCCGAGAAAGCAGCCAAGGAAGCCGATCAGGAGATTGGACGGCTGAAGCGCTACGCCGAAGCCCTGCCAAAGAAAATCAAGCGACATGTCATTCCCCCCTGCCCGCCTCGGCGGATCATGCTCCGAACGCGACGATCAGAAGCCGAACGGCCCCTTCGGCAGATGACTGCCCAGCAACGGCCCGAAGAGCAGCCACCAGAGCACGGCCTGTCCGATGCCATTGGCAAAGGCCATCGGCCAGCTTGCCCCGAACAGCCGCGCGACACCGGTCAGCAGGATCGCCATGGCGATGATGAACCCGATGTACGGCATGGCCAGCATCATCGCGACGCTGAGACCGAGGAACAGCGCCGCAGCCTGCGCTCCGCGCCGGTCCGGCCAGTCCTCGCAAGCCCCGGTGTCGAGGTAGTACCAGACGCCGAGAGCCGCCAGAAGCACGCCAAGCCCGATCGGGAAGCCGCGCGGGCCAATGGGATCGGACGAGAAGGAATATTCAATCTGGCTGCCGAGCACGGCATAGACGCTGGCGAACATAATGATCGTGAGCGCCGCGATGCGGCCCGCCTTGCGGTGGGCAGGCGATAGGTCTGTCATGGCGGCCCCCTCCCGAAGCGCCGGAGAACGGCCGCAGGTTGGTTCCCGCGGCCGCCTGCAATCGTTGACTTACAGTCCGGCGTCCTTGGCCAGCTGCCTGAACTTGACGACGTCGGACTTGACGAGCTTGTCGAAGTCGGCGCCGAAGGCGTTGAGCGGGAACAGACCGCGCGCTTCCCGCTCCTTGGCGAATTCGGGCGTCGCCGACAGCTTCCTGAACATCTCGACCCAGGTGTTGTAATCGGCATCCGACACCTTCGGTCCGACATAGAACCCGCGCCACACCGGCCAGAGAATGTCGAAGCCCTGCTCCTTGGCCGTCGGTACGTCCTTCAGCGCGCCGGGAAGGCGCTCGTTGGACATCACGACCAGAAGGCGCAGCTTCTTCTGCTCATGCAGGACGCCCATCTCGGCCGCATCGCCCGAGGCGATCTTGACGTGGCCGCCCTGCAGCGCAGTCGTCACGGCGCCGCCGCCTTCAAGCGCGGCGTAGCGCATCTTCTTGGGATCGACATTCGACGCCTTGGCGACCAGCGCCACCTTCATCCAGTCCTGACTGCCGACCGCGCCGCCGCCACCGACCGGGAACGCGCCCGGGTCCTTGCCGAAGGCTTCGATCAGTTCCTTGAGCGTCTTGATCGGCGAATCGGCCGAGACCGCGATCACGCCGTAATCGGTGCCGACCGAGCCGAGCCAGCGCACGGCATTCTCGTCATGCTTGCCGAACTTGCCCTGGGCAATCAGCAGCGCAGAGCCGGCCGACGCGGCGATGATCAGGCCCGGATCATTCGGACGGGTGCCGATGACGTGGTTGTAGGCGACAGCCCCGACGCCACCTTCCATGTAGGTGACGGCCATCGGATCCTTGATCAGCTTGGCGTTCTGCAGCGCCATGCCCGCCAGCCGGCAGGTCAGATCAAAACCGCCGCCGGGCTTGGCGCCGGCAAGGCACTCGGTCTTGGCCGGTTGGGCCATGGCCGCCAGCGGCATCGCCACGATGGCGGCGATCGAAGCGGCAAACGACATCAAACGCATTCTTACCTCCCTAAGTGTATCGCTGCGTGTCTGTTATGCGAGACATCGGCAATACCTTTGTCTAACGACTAACTCAACTCTCCGCAAATCGTATGGACGTTCGCTTCCCGCCAGCGGCATCCGTCCGTGCTTGCCTTCGCCGCCCGGCTCTGGTGGTGTGGCCCCTTCCGCTTCGACAGGACGCATGCATGACCCGCCGCATCATCGATCTTTCCGTGCCGCTGATGGCCGGTATCGTGTCCGATCCGCCGATGATGCTGCCCGAGATCGACTATCTCGATCATGCCGCCGGGGCCGGGCAGATGACGGATCTGTTCCCCGGGCTCAGCCGGGCGCAACTGCCTGATGGCGCCGGCTGGGCCGTGGAAAACGTCCGGCTGTCGACCCATAACGGCACCCATCTTGATGCGCCGTGGCATTTTCACCCGACCATGGACGGCGGCAAGCGCGCCATCACCATCGACGAGGTACCGCTCGACTGGTGCTTCCAGCGCGGGGTGAAGCTCGATTTCCGCCACCTGCCGGACGGGCATGTCTGCACGGCCGGCGAGGTCGAGGCCGAACTGGCCCGCATCGACCACACCCTTGCCCCGCTTGACATCGTGCTGGTCAACACGGCGGCAGGCACCGCGTATGGCCAGCCCGACTACCTCGACCGGGGGTGCGGCATGGGCCGCGAGGCGACGCTGTATCTGACCTCGCGCGGCGTCCGCGTGACCGGTACGGACGCGTGGAGCTGGGACGCGCCGTTCTCTGCCACGCGCCGGCGTTTTGCAGAAACCGGCGATGCGGGGCTGATCTGGGAGGGGCACAAGGCGGGTGCCGCGATCGGCTACTGCCATATCGAGAAGCTGGCCAATCTCGACACGCTGCCGGCAAGCGGCTTCATGGTCGCGTGCTTTCCGGTCAAGATCCATGCCGCCTCGGCGGGCTGGACGCGGGCCGTTGCCATCCTTGACGACTGACGTCACTCCAGCCCGAAGCCGGCGAGAAACCGGTCAATGGAGTGCTCGACCGTCGGTCCGATGTCGTCCGGGACCGGCAACTGGTAGATGAACTTGCGGATGCCGAGATAGACGATCGAGCCGTGCAGGTTCCAGATGTCCTCCATCTCCGGACGCGGGCCGGTTGCCCGCTGCTGCATCTCGACCAGCAGGGTGCTGAGCAGCAGATCGCGCAGGTGCTCAAGATAACGCCGGTTGAGCGGCTCGCCGGCCAGCCCGGCGAACATGAACATCCGCATCCACTCGTAGGTGAAGATCGCGGTCGTATACTCGCGGTAAAAGGCAATCAGCCGGTCGCGCAGGGGCCGGCTGCGATCAGCCAGAAGAACCGGCCATTGCGGCGACAGGCGACCGAGGTAGACATGCTCGAACACCGCCTCCATCAGCGCGGCCTTCGAGGGAAAATACTTGTAGAGCAGCGGCTGGGTCACGCCGGCGCGGCGGGCCAGCTCGCGCGTCGGCCCATCGAACCCGACCTCGGCGAAATAGCGCACCGCCGCCGATACGATCAGCGCGCGCCGCGCCCCGGGGCTCAGCCGCCGCCGCCCGGGCCTTGCGATCTCGTCGACCATCCGTTCCTCCCGAAAAACGGACATGCCCTTTCAAGAAAACAGAGTCCAGCCTCTTGAATTTATCAAATGACCATTTACGCTGTCGCAGCCGGTTTGCCCTTGCCGTCGCGAAATGAGCGGCACGTCGCGATCAAGGCGGGAGAAATGCCGATGAAATGGCCAGCGTTCGAGTACGCGCGCCCCACCTCGCTGGATGCGTTTTTTGCCCTGCGCACCGATGCCGGGGGCGATGCGAAGGTGCTAGCCGGCGGGCAGAGCCTGCTCGCCTCGCTGGCGTTCCGCCTGTCCGAGCCGTCTCTGCTGATCGACATCACAGCGATTGAGGCGCTGTCGGGCGTGCGCGAAAGCGCTGGCGGCATCGAGATTGGCGCGCTGACACACCATGCGATGCTCGAGCGCGATCCGCTGATCCGTCGCCATGCGCCGCTGCTGCGGCACGCTGCGCCGCTGATTGCCCACCCGGCCATCCGCAACCGCGGCACGATCGGCGGCTCTCTGGCGCTGGCTGATCCGGCCTCCGAACTTCCGGCCTGCGCCGTAGCATTGAAGGCAGACATCATCGCGGCATCAGCGTCGGGCGAACGGCGGATCGCGGCGGACGACTTCTTCGCCGGCATGTTCGAAACCGCGCTTGGCGAGGACGAGATCATCCGCGCCGTGCACATCCCCGGCCCTGCTGCCGGTGCGCGCTTTGCCATCCGCGAGATCACCCGCCGTTCGGGCGACTACGCCATGGCCGGACTTGCGGCGGCTGCCACGGTCGAGGGCGGGCGCTTGGGTTCGGTCCGGCTCGTCTATTTCTCGCTCGGCGATCGACCGATCCTGGCTGAGGCGGCCTCGGCGGCGCTCGCCGGATCTGACGGCACCGGCGCCGCGCTTGACGCCGCGCTTGTGGCACTCGACGAGGCGCTTTCGCCCAACGACGACCTCAATGGCCCGGCAGCGATGAAAATGCATCTGGCCCGCGTGCTGACGCGGCGGGTGGTCGGTGACCTGATCACGGGAGTGGCGGCATGACGGGACGGGTTTCTGTTGCCCTGACGGTGAACGGCGAGGCGGTGGCCGCCTCGATCGAGCCGCGCACCCATCTCATCGATTTCCTGCGCGATCATCTCGGGCTGACTGGTGCCCATGCCGGCTGCGAACACGGGGTCTGCGGCGCCTGCACGGTGCGTGTCGACGGCGAGATCGTGCGCGGCTGTCTGGTGCTGGCCGCCAGCCTCGACGGCGCGCGGGTCGAGACGATCGAGGGACTGAGCGACGCCGGCTCGATCGCCGACCTGCAGGAGGCGTTCGTCCGCCACAATGCGGCGCAGTGCGGCTATTGCACGCCGGGGATGCTGGTCACCGCCGCCGATCTGCTCGATCATCATTGTACGGACGATCGCGCCGTGATCCGCGAGCACCTGTCCGGGAACTACTGCCGCTGCACCGGCTACCAGGCTATTGTCGATGCGATTGCCGAGGTGGCGGCGGCGCGGCTGGCCTCACGGGGAGACGCGGCATGACCACTCCT